>DASVBA010000520.1:0-3565 GCA_036376095.1 Chryseolinea sp. | reverse complement strand
CTTTCCGTTAGAACCTGTGATCGAACCAATATTAACCTGGAACAGGACCCCGCGATCAAGAAGGTCCCTGGCCTTATCGACGTTATTCTGCAAATAAAGATAACGTTCGGGATGGGCCAAAACAGGTTTATACCCTTTAGTTGTTGCAAGAAAAATAAACTCCTTCATGTTGAAGGGCTCATTAAGAAAATTTGTTTCAAACAAAAGAAGCTTCTTGCCGAATGTCAGCATCTTTTGGTCGTTTTCGATCATTTTGAATACCTGCTCATCAAGATAATATTCAGCAGCGGCCTCGATCTCCATGTCTATTTCCTGAGTATCCAGATAAGCTCGCAGTTTGCCGAGTCTTGACAAGATCTTATCTGCCGTATTTTTGTAGGTGTCACTCATTACGTGAGGTGACGTAATAAGTTTTCGGTAACCCATCTTTTGAAAATGAAGAATAACGTCCTCCGACTCCTCATAAGACTGTACTCCGTCATCCAGCCCCGGTAGGAGATGCGAATGAATGTCTACAAGCAACGGGCTGACACTCTTAGCTGGCTCTTTTTTTCTAACCCAATCGAACACTATATCTTAAAAATTTTCTGATACCATCTTGCTTTGACAGGATTTTGATAATAGCCGTAACCATAACTCTTTTCTCCTGGCGGCAACGCATTAAGTATGGTGGTAATATTAGAAAATTTATTGATGTTGATAATACGTTGCAGGTTGAAAAGAAAATCTTTTTTTGAATAGTTGGCCCGGAAAATATAGATCGAAATGTCGGACCGTTTCATTGCCATAATTCCATCGGTGACCAAGCCGACGGGCGGTGTGTCCAGAATGATGTAGTCATAAACCGTCCTGAGTTCCTCAAGCATTCCTTCAAACTCGCCATTCAACAACAGTTCCGATGGATTGGGAGGATGTGGACCCGAGGGTAAAAAATCAAAATTCTCCAGTGGAGTCTTTGCTAAACACTCCTGCCATGAATTTTTGCGTATGAGAATCGTGCTTACTCCTTTCGTCCTGTCGTCGAAGTTGGTACCCTCGCCTTTAGGCTTGCGCATATCCAGATCGACAAGGATCACTTTCTTGTTTGAATAAGCCATGACCCCGCCAAGATTTTTTGCCAGGAATGATTTTCCTTCACCGGAAACGGTAGAGGATATGGTAATGATTTTGTGTGACGCACCAACGCTGAAGAAATCCAGGTTGGTACGAAGAATACGGATCGCTTCGCTTACTACAGACTTTGGATGTTCCATGACATGTAAGCCACGATCATCCACATGATTCGATGCCGGGACCACACCAAGGACGGGAACAGAATCGATCTTTTCGATCTCAGTAATGCTCGTGATCTTGTTATTAATCAGATACAATACGCCAAGAAGGAGCAACATTAGCACAAGGCTGGATACAAATCCGATTCCAGCGATCATAGACCGGTTAGGGGACAGGGGGGTGTTGGGCATCGTTGCGGGAGATAATATCTTGAAATCAGGAATACTTCCCGCCTGTGTGATCTCAAACTCAGACCTTGATTGCATCAACGACAAATAGAACTGTTCGTACAACTTGTAGTAACGAAGATTCTTTGAAAATTCCGTCGACTTATCGGGTAGATTGGCAAATTGATTTTCCAGTCTTTGCTTTCTTTGATTTGTTTCGAGAAGCGTTTTTAACAACTCGGATTTTAACTCGGTCAGCTGTTGATAGGTTTTTTTGCGAAAAGCTTCAATTTCATTCTGCTTTTCGCGGTACGCAAACGTGATCTCGTTGTAGGAGAGTTTAAGTTTCTCCAACGTCATCGTTAACTCTTCCAACTTTTCTAGATTTTTTATAATTGAAGGCGGCAGCGTATGGCGGTGACCCATGGAAAGAAACAAGTCGCCATTATCGACACCGTTCATTAAGGACTCGACTTCAACCAACTTTTGATTCAAACTAAATCGTTGCGAATCAATTTGATTGATGAGCATTACGGTCTTTTTGAGATCTTCATCAAGGTCATTGCTTTTGTTTTCGAGCGTAAAATTTTCAAAATAATTTTCGAAGTTTTCCATCTTCTTTTCGATGTTCACCAATTCATTCGAGACCCAGTCGATCTTCTGTTTTGTGGCAAGATTTTTTTGCTCGTTGCTATACTGAAGATAAATTGTGTCGATTTTGTTAAGCACAGCAGCCGCCTTGAATGGATTGTTATCCTTGAACGAAATCCTGATCGTGTTTGCATTAAAATTCAACGGCTCGGCAGTGAGACTGCTGAGCATATAGTCAAGCAGATTCTCCTTGCTGTTTATCGTGAAGAAATAGCCAATTTCGTCGCCCCTGGAAAAGGAGGGAACTTTTTCCAGCGTAAGCTCAAGACCATCCAATACGATCCGGCTGTTATATCGCCCATTAATTATTTCGCCATTCTTCCCAACCTGTAGTGTAAATTCATTGGCATTAACCTCATCGAAGTATATTGGTGTATTGAAAAGTTTTTCATTCCTGGCCACGTATTTCACAATAAAAGGGTGGCTTTGATAAAGTTCGTCGTTCAGCACGCGCCCGATCGAATGATAACTGACGTCTAGCGACGATGAATCAACCACTCTGCTTAAGAACAACCTGGACTGAATTATTTCAATTTCCCCTGAAATGAGATTAAGACTCTGATTTTCCATAGGATTCTTGATGCCGAACTCTGTCGCCTCCTTTTTTACGTCCAGCTTAATGACTGAAGTCGACTCGTACAGATTTTTGGTATAACGAACTACCAGGTACGCACCAAAATTAATAGCGATGAATATACCTACGAACCAGATCCAGTTTGCTCTCCCCACTATCCTTAGTTTATTGAAGTCGATACCTTCAATTTGTAAGGGCTGCACTTTAATATTTCTCGGTGTCTCGTTCATCTCTCCTTGTTACAATCCCGCGATGACGACAATAAGCGTAGTCAGGCTGGTAAGTGCGGTAAGCACTGGAAGATAGTCCCGGAATGCTTCACTAACCGGCCTGCGTATAGGCTCGATATAAACAATGTCTCCGTGTTCAATAAGGATGTTGTTCTTTATATAGCCATCTATAGTACTGAGATCGGCAATGTGTACCTGATCGCCCCGGAGGACTCTTATATTTTGAGCCATTGCAAGATTGTCAACACCTTTTGCTAAAGCGAGGACTTCGACCAGGTGAACATTTTCATTTACCAGCGGAATGACCTGGCCACCCGGCGCACCAAGCACGATCACACGCTTATTAACGTATTTGAGTACTACAAATGAATCCTTGTAATAAACCTCATAAGCCTTTTGCAAAAGTTCTTCGCCTAACCGGATTGTAAGACCTTCTATTTTGATTTCACCGATCATTGGGAACTTAGCAACTCCTCTGATGTCCACGAGATAGTTGGGTTCGGCCTTTGCGGCTAAGTTTTGATTGTTAAGGTCTTTTGTTAGCTCAAAATCCGGGTCGATGATACGTTCACCCTTGTTTGTATATACTTCCAGCTGTAAATAGTCGTTTTTCTGGATCACATAGTTTCTTTCTGCAAGGTCGACCAACTGTTTTACCTCATACCCTTCAG
>DASVBA010000780.1:0-6659 GCA_036376095.1 Chryseolinea sp. | reverse complement strand
TCAAAATGTCTCTCGATACTGCTTTGCGTTTCGCGCAATTTCATACTGAAAGCGTCAACGGATTGGTTTATCAGGTCGTGTATGTCAATTTCCCTTTGATCCGCTGAGTCCTCGAGTACCGCGTCGACAGACGCCATACCCAGGATCTTTCTTGTTCTATCTTTGAGTCTCGCTGCTTCAGTTTCAATAATTGAAACTAACGGGTTCTTCGGAGCATTTACTTTTTCCTGCTCGCGGTCCAAAAGCGTTATAGCAAAAGAGATGTTAGATATAGGCGTCTTGAGGTCGTGGGCCATGGTGTTAATAAAATCGACCGTTTCATGTCTGATCTTTTTCTCCCGTATTAAAGCTCTCACTGTGCTCATGAAAATCCAGATCAACAAGACCAGCACGACCACTGACAAGATAAATGTCCCGTTGATCTGCGATCGGATGAGCTGAGACTTCGAAGGAATTTCGATATGCACAAGAACATTTTGCATCCCTGCTTTAGCCGGAAATAATAATAATGCCTGACTCAGCGATAACGTGGCGTTTGTTGTGTCAACCCTGTAAGGAGAAAATGTAGTTTGAAAAGGGACGTGAATATTATAGAACCAAAGGTGTTGTGTAATCACCGAATCGATCTTTTGTTTCTCCTGTTTTGTGAATGCTATTTCAAAAGTCCCTTTTCCGTGCGACACGCAACTTTGCACATTGGAACACAAAGCACGATCTTTTGACAATACATCCATTGCGCTGCACAACGCCATGTTCACGCGCTGGCTCAAAAAACTCTCTTCAACCTTAGCGGATTGCAATAGCCAGGTGACCTGCGTAGTAAGAATTGTTCCTACCAGCAGGAACAAGACAATAGCATAAATCCAAACACGCTTCTGTGACATGATCGCTCGTATTTATACGCAAAATACCCACAAAATTTTCAGAAATGGTTAGCTAAAACAGCTTGTAGGTGATTTTAACTTTTCGTTAACACTCTTCTAACTTTTTGTTGGCTCACCCCTGGCGACCCTGCCCGTAAATTTGATCATCAAACAAATAAACAATGCACTCTATGAAAAAGCTTTTGGTATTAGCGATCCTGACAATGTCTGCATACGTTGCCTCCGGACAATCCTGCGCGCAGACGTGCGAAAAGAAATCCTGTGGTCCCGAGGGCACGAAGCGGGATGAAGCCGCGGTAATCACCACCATGCGGAATGACCTTCAGACAGTGATCACAAAAATGTCAAAATCTAACCTGGCATTCGACAAGCAAGTCAGGGAAATGTCCATTGAAAAAGGAGCGAGCGACGACGAGAGTCTGTTTTACATCTCACAGGCTGCGACATCGATCCGCTATGAACTACTAAGTAAAATTGAATTATCCAACCAGGTCGCTTCCTTAAAAGATTTTAAACCTTCGCCATCATCCACAAAACAGCAAATGGTAGCCAACCTGAAAAAGGAAATTCAACTACTGGCTACTCAGGCAGACAAATTATAGAGATGAAACTTCGAATATGGGTAAGCCTGACACTGGCGATTAGCTTCACTGTTCTGTCAATTTCAGGCTTACTCTCTTTTTTTCTGCCGTATAGCAGAACAACAGCGGCGATCCACTCCATATTCGGCTTCTTGTTTTTTCTTACTGTGATACCTCACATCTGGAACAACTTTAAAAACCTGAGGTCCTACTATACCAAAGAAAGATGAAACCCCGCAAAGAATTCATTGTCGTTTTTGTAGTGCTTGCCGGAATTCTTGCCTTCGCCTACACCGAGCCCGCACCGGTAAGAAAACTAATGGATTGGAGGGCAACGAGAAATACGCAGGGGATACATGAAGTATCGTTGACTGACTATGAAATCTATGATCACTCGCTCGGACGTGAAGCCGATATCACGATAGACTTCCTGAAGGGAAAACACTTCTGGAATCCACAGGTCGCGATTTGGCTTGAGGACTCCGCCGGCAACTACATTGAAACTTTACTGGTAACGACATCAACTGCAAAGTGATTGTTCTACACCGGCCGATCAGCTTCTAACTTTAAGGAATCAGATGAGGTCAAGGTCGAAGAGAATACATCGACACGTAGAGTTGACGCATTGCCCTACTGGTCACACAAAAGAAATCACAGATACGACGACGGCTTTTTCTCTCCGCCACCCAACGATCCGCTGCCCGACGCTATAAGTGCCGCCACTCCCAGGGAAAACTTTTACTTCAAATCCGGGGAAAGTGCAATTGAGGACATGACCTCTTTCAGGGTGATGGTCGAGGTGAACGTCGCTTTCGATGAAAATGAATATTATTCGGAATATGACTTCCTGGAGGATTCGTTATATCATGGAGGGACCGGCCTGCTTGGACAGCCATCGCTGATTTATGGAAAATCAATAAATCGTGCAGACAAGGAGCGCTACCATGTCCTTCCTCTGCTCGGACACGGCCATCATTCTGGCGCAACGGGTGATCTAATCGCCGAACTCAGCACCATTACCACCGCCAAGGAAATCGTAGAGCGGATCGTTGTCGGTATTGGGGTGCATTGGTATAACTAACGATTGTGAAAATTTTCAAGAAAAATTCATTAGCAGGCGGCATACCTCCGATAAAACTTTTCAACAATCGCGTTTACGCGTTACACTTCCCCGGGCAGACAGAATTTAGCTGCTACTTATCGCAGCAGGCAGAACCATCCAGCGGCTGCGTGCAACACGAGCCGCTGTTATCCTCCGGAGCTTCGTTTGGCGTACAACAAACTGATGCATTGCTTTTAGGTGCACAGCATGATGTAGTTGCGAGTTGCACGATTTTTTCGTTGCGCTCTTTGCTTTTCTTAAGCAGTGGAATTTCTTTTTGCGTTTCCATATTGATTGAGTTTCACCTATAAAGACGCCTAACCCTGCAAAAGATGCATTAAATGTTATTAGAATTTTTCACAGACGCATTCGCCAGGTTTCGAACTAATAGTCTTAGCTGCTCCAAAAGCGAGTTGTCCTTTACATTGCCCGTCTTATCAAGTTTTGACCTCACGAACGGGATCAGCAATGTAGCATCTTCAACTACGCTGGCTGAAATTGCCATCAACACCAACAGAAGGGCAGCATGACCTTTTTCTCCCTGACTTGATGCAGTCACGAGACCGACGGGTTTACCGACGAAGTCACCTGAAGCAACAGTCCAATCAAGAGCGTTCTTTAAGGACCCAGGAATTCCAAAGGCATATTCCGGTGTGCAGATCAACACTGCATCTGACTGTTTCAACTTTTCGCGAAAATCAATCACTGCCGCTGGCATTTCTTCCGGATCGTTGAAATGCGGCAGGGTGCCTACCCCTTCATACACTTCCACCCGTACATCGTCAGGGGCAACAGATACGATTGCTTTTAGTATATAGTTGCTGGACGAGTTTTCGCGTAGGCTGCCTGGTATTGCGAGGATCTTGATCACTTGGACTGGGGTTTACAAGCATAACAAAAGAATAAGCTGCGTGCATGGTCTGGTTACTTCCACAAATAGAATAGTTTGAACGCACGTTGGGTTACTCCTAAATGAATGAAAAGAAATAAACACATCGCAAAGATGGCAACAATTAAAACGGTCTCGAGATCTGGCGACATGATAAGGAAGCCTCCTGCAAGTGTCCCGGTCGCCGATCCAACATCCCTCCACGTGGCATTCTCAGCTACAGCGGCCAGTGAATGGGCCTTTGCCTTAAATGCAGATCCAGGTGTAACAACTGCATTGATACTGTAAAAAGTAAACACAATCACAACCCCGGTTCCAATCCAACCGGCAACGATGCAAATCAAGCCCGCTATAACAAGAATCATTGAGATGTTAAATATTCTTTCAAGCCCAATCCTGTCAGCAATCCACCCTCCTGCAGTGGACAATACGACCAGACACAACCTTCGATACCCGAGATAGAATGCCGCAAGCGTTGTCGCTGCCGCCAGGCTAATACCTTCTCTGTATTGAAGGAACAAAACGCCAAGAACCACCACGAGAATTCCATCAATAAGTACAGCAGAAATCAGCGTTATGGAGTTCAGAGTGGACGGCCAATGCAATAATCGTCTACTTGCCAGGGCCGGAGGCTTATCGTCAACAACGGGAAGCCTGTACGCGAAATAGAGCGCGGGAATGGAAAGCACGCTGAGTAAATAAAAAATAATCCGCGTATCAAAATATTGTAGCAGTATCGGCGCCATGAACAATGCCAGCATAGGTCCTACCTCCTGAAGACTCCGGCTGACACCTAAGGCAAAACCCTGGCGATTCTGATGTAGAGCGTATCCAAGCGTTCCGATCCTCAGGGCAGAGAAAGCCAGACCCCAGATGACCCTGAACAGGATCCATGCCATCAAACCTGTTGCAATCCCGTAGCCAAGTGTTGAAGCCACAGCGAGCACTACGGCCACAATCATGACAGAGCGAAGACCATACTTCGTGAGCGCGTGCACGATCAGGGTATTGGCGAGAATTCTTACAAAACGGTTAACAGATAATAACAATCCAACCCATGCAACGGGAACTCCAACATCCTTAAAGTTCACGGGAAGAAATGGATATAAAAATGCATCACCAAAGCTCGCAAACGCGAGAGCGAGTGCTGCGAATGCTGGTGCTTTTAGTCCGTCCTTGCTAACTTCCTTCATCTATCCACAACACGCTGCTTTTTTTACTTTTAGTTTCGGCTTCGATTCGACCCCACAACACGCGCTGTTTCCCAGATCAACACTGCAGACTCCTGTTTCGGGCAGATCGAGCTCAACATTAAGCGCAGCCTCCATATCTCCATCAATGGCGGCAACGATTGATCGAACTTGTTCATATCCCGTAGCCATGAGGAACGTTGGCGCGCGGCCATAACTCTTTGATCCTGCAATGTAAAAATCTTTATCCGGATGGCGTAGTTCTCTTTCTCCGTGAGGCCTTACGGTCCCGCAGCTATGAATGTTCGGATCGATCAGGTCCGCAAGAGCATCAACACTCTCCAGCGATGGATCAACACTCAATCGTACCTCGCGGATAAACGAGAAGTCAGGTCTTGAACCTGTATTGCTGATGATCTCATCGACCGCAGGCAACATAAACACCTGATCTCCCTGGGATCCTATTATGGATAGTCGCCCGTCCTTTTCAGTTATTTGCTGAATTTGAAATGGCGTGAAGACATTGACGCGATCACTGTTGACCAGCTCCTCTATCTTTATGCCCAATGCACCCCGGGCTTCAAGCGAATCATTTTCCTGTCCGCCGTATACATCTCGAACATTCTTCTTTCGCAACACCCAATTGATTTCAGTGTCGGGATAGAGGTCTTTTAGCTTGTCTAGTTCAAGTATAGCATTGATCGATGAATGGCCGCTTCCAACGACTAAAACACTTTTGTCTTTATACCGCTCTACATGCTCATTAAGAATATCCGGAATACCGTAAAAGATTCTCCTGCGATTCTCAACTTCACCAATGGCATATACGCCACCTGAACCGATGGGATTCGGCGAACTCCATGTACCCGTAGCATCAATAACTGTTCGGGCTTCAAATTGCAGCGTCTTACTTCCCTGACGGACCTGGATCACGTATGGGAGTGTTTCTCTGCCTGAAGTCTTCATCTTGTCAAGATTCTTTCTTCCGATCGAAAGGACTTTGGCGTTAAGGAAAGTATTGTTCTTGATGGATGGCAAGTCATACAACGGCTTAAAGTATTGATCAAACATTTCGCCTCCGGTGGGCAACCCTTCATCGTCAGGGCTTCGCCAGGTTGTCTCTCTTAACAATTGCCTTGCGGCCTTATCTATATTGTACTTCCAGGGGGAGAATACGCGAATGTGTTTCCAGGTGAGAATATTTGATGCTACTGTCGGGCCGGCCTCCAGGAGAATGAACGGAATTTCCCGCACCTTAAGATGAGCTGCGGCCGCAAGGCCTACAGGCCCGGCTCCGATGACGGCGACAGGAAGCGTTTTAGTTTTTTCCATAATAGTATGTTTCGCTTACAATGACGTGCATTTCAAAAAAAGATGCAGATGGGACTGCACTCAGGAGCAGCGGACATCGCCCACCTGGTCAGAATACGGGAATCATTTGCTAACTTTTTGGGATGAATGTTGTTGCGTGGCTTCGGCAGCCTTTTCGATTGCTTGAATCGGTCCGGTCCCGGTGGATGCTCATCATTTTTTGCGGCGTATTCGGCTGTCTCTTCCTGATTATTTTTAAGCCATTTGATATCGATCAGTGGTTTAACAATGTAAATACACCCCTGTTTATTGTTTTGACTTTCTTTTCTGTTGCCGGAATGGCTGCACTGGCCCTCACACAATTTGTTTTCCGTTGGGTCTTCAGCATCCAAGTGACCACACGGATGGGATTCTTCCTCTGGATGCTGGTGGATTTCTTCTTCATCTCCCTCGCCGTCCACACGGTGGATATACTTTTGCTGAACCTCACTTTTTTTGACTTTCCCGAGTACCTGGAAAACCTCAAACATACTTTTCTTGTGTTGATGTTGCCGTATTTTGTTGGAATAATGTTGCTTTATCTTCAAAAACAACTTCAAGTAGTTCAAGAGTTAACCCTGAGAATCAACAAGCCATCGAACCTTGCTGAAAGCGTTACCATTAATGATGAAAACGGAAAGGTTGCCGTAAGTATGCCGTTGC
>DASVBA010000773.1:0-2979 GCA_036376095.1 Chryseolinea sp. | reverse complement strand
TCCGCCGTTTTTTCGGCTTTAATATCTTTGCCAAGGCGCTGCAGGTAAGCGATAAGTGCAACTATCTCAGCATCCTCCGACACTTCCACCCCATCGGCTTTAAGACTTGCTACTATGACTTTTGCTTGCTTTTCCAGGTCGTCGTTGGCTCTCTTTTCGTAGCCCTTTTCGTAAGGCACGCCGATACTGCGCATCGCGGAAATCTTCCGTTCAGTTAAATCTTTTTGAATGGATTGCTCAAACAACCATGGATACGCAGGCATGATCGAACCGGTAGATACTGCATCTGGTGCGAGCATGTGGTTATAGTGCCACGTGTTAGAATATTTTCCATTCAGACGTGCCAGATCCGGGCCGGTTCGCTTCGAACCCCAGAGGAACGGATGATCATAAACAAATTCACCCGATTTTGAATACTCTCCGTAGCGTTCTACTTCCGACCGGAAAGGTCTTACCATTTGAGTATGACAGTTAACACACCCTTCCCGGATGTAGATGTCGCGACCATGGATCTCGAGCGGGCTATACGGCTGTACACTGGTGATCGTCGGCACGTTTGACTTGACTAAGAACGTCGGAACCATTTCAATTGCACCACCGATAAGAATAGCGACCAGGGTGAGAACGGTAAAGATCACAGGTTTATGCTCCAGCACCCGGTGATGCCATCCGCCCGCCGACGGTCTGTATTCTTGTGTAAGAGGCGGCGCTTCTGCTTCTTCGTTTGGAATAAAACTTCCTGCACGTGCCGTCTTGATAAGGTTGTAAGTCATAAGAATTGCACCTATCAGATACAAGGTTCCGCCGATTGCGCGCAGTCCATACAAAGGCAATATGGCAACCGTAGTTTCAAGGAAGTTTTTATAAGTGAGGAAGCCTTCAGGGTTAAACTCTTTCCACATCAGACTTTGAACCACACCTGAAACATACATGGGCAACGCATAGAATATAATACCAAGCGTTCCAAGCCAGAAGTGCGTGTTGGCGAGCTTAGTTGAATACAACTTAGTATCCCACATTCTGGGGACAACCCAATACAGCACTGCGAAGATCATGAATCCATTCCAGCCCAAGCCTCCAACGTGTACGTGTGCGACAATCCAATCGGTGAAGTGCGCAATCGCGTTGACGTTCTTGAGTGACAACAACGGGCCTTCGAGCGTAGCCATACCATATGCCGTAACGGCGACAACCATAAATTTTAACACGGGATCTTCGCGCACGCGATCCCAGGCACCCCGAAGGGTCATTAAACCATTAAGCATTCCACCCCACGATGGGGCGATCAGCATAATTGAAAACACCACCCCTAACGATTGAGCCCAATCCGGAAGGGAAGTGTAAAGAAGATGATGAGGACCTGCCCAGATATAAAGGAAGATCAATGACCAAAAATGTATGATTGAAAGCCGGTAGGAGTAAACAGGTCTGTTAGCAGCTTTTGGCAAGAAGTAATACATCATGCCCAGGTATGGAGTGGTAAGAAAGAACGCAACCGCATTATGGCCATACCACCATTGCACCAGGGCATCCTGCACACCCGCGTACCATGAATAGCTTTTCATAAAAGTAACCGGGATCTCGAACGAGTTTACCAGGTGCAGGACCGCCACCGTTATAAACGTCGCGATGTAGAACCATATGGCAACGTACATGTGTCGCTCTCTCCTCTTTATGATCGTACCGATCATGTTCCATCCGAAAACGACCCAAATAATAGTAATAGCGATGTCGATGGGCCATTCCAGTTCGGCATATTCTTTTGATGTCGTATAGCCCAGGGGAAGAGTGATGGCCGCGGCCAGAATGATCAGCTGCCATCCCCAGAAATGTATCCAACTCAGTGTATCGCTGAACATCCTGGTCTTCAGCAAACGCTGCAGAGAGTAATAAACGCCAGCAAACATGGCATTCCCCACAAATGCGAAGATGATCGCATTTGTATGCAGCGGACGTATCCTTCCGAATGTTGTGTATTGCAGGTCGAAATTGAAAATTGGATATACAAGCTGAATTGCCGCAGTTAATCCTACCAGCATTCCTACAAGTCCGAATATAACCGTGGCGATTATAAAGGCCTTTACAATCTTGTTATCGTAGCTGAAACGTTCTATTTCCATAGTGATCTGTTTGGCTGATTATTTACGAGGCTAAAAGTATCTGCCCCCTGATTTTGCGCAGGTGATTATTGCTCTCTAAAAAACTGATTTTTGTCAGGGTATTGGCGCCGGAATTACAGTTAATTATCAACAATGTGCCCTTAAGACCCATGGAAACCTTCATTAGCGACCTTTCCAACAAAGAATTCCCTGTTAATGAGAAAGTTGCCGCAAAAACCATTCATTCTACAATATTGAAGGTCATGCAATCGGATCATCCCGGATTCAAGCCTTCGGACGCCTGTTCACTGACGGAGTTAAATATTTACCGCCAAAAATATATCGCCGATTATCTCGCTAAGGAAGTAGGCGAGTTGTCAAACCTTGAGTCCATGGTCCTGGATGCCCTCAAGAATAAGAATCTTATCACAGAAAGACTCAGCGACGAGGACCAAACCTTAACCACGGGCCAACGTATGGCCGACCGGATCGCAATGTTCGGCGGGAGCTGGAAATTTATCGGCTCTTTTGGCGTGTTCATAGCGATATGGATAGCGGTCAATGTATTCTGGCTTCAAAACCGTGCTTTCGATCCCTTTCCTTTTATACTGCTGAACCTTTTACTCTCATGCGTCGCTGCGCTGCAGGCTCCATTTATTATGATGAGTCAGAATCGTCAGGAAGAAAAAGACAGGGAACGCGCGAAAAAAGACTACATGATCAACCTTAAGTCGGAATTGGAGATCCGCATGTTGCATGAAAAAGTCGATCACCTGATGATCCATCAACAACACGAGCTTATTGAGATCCAGAAAATCCAGATTGAAATGATGCAGGATATCCTCGAACGGGTAAATGGACCCAGGCAATCCTCTGATAA
>DASVBA010000761.1:0-3868 GCA_036376095.1 Chryseolinea sp. | reverse complement strand
CTATCCACTTGCCATCGGGTGATATATGAGGAAACCAATTGTTGTTGTCGTCGAATGTCAATTGTTCTTTAGCCGATCCATCGGGTTTCATGCGCCAGATCTGCATCGTGCCGGACTGGTTGCCGTTGTAATAGATGTATTTTCCATCAGGAGAATATTCGGGGCCGTCGGCATGGGTTCCATTATTACTGGTAAGCTTGACTTCTTTACCGCCATTCACAGCAATTTTATAGATATTGTAATTTTTTCCGTCACGTTGACCCACAAATAATACTTCCTTGTTGTTCGGTGACCATCCATGCCAATAAGAAGGTGTAAGCTCAGTGACTTGTTTGGGGGTACCGCCCTCGATCGGCACTACATAAACGGTTGAACCACCACCTGGAAGTCCGTCGCGATGATGGCTAAGTGCCAACATCTTCCCATCAAATGAGATTCCGTGGTCATTATTATTTCTATTGGCCGTTCCCGTGTTTATCTTTTCGAGCACTCCTCCTTCCACAGGTATCTTATACAACGAGCCATCCTTGTTGATAATCAACTTTTTTCCATCAGGCATCCAGTTAGGTGCTTCAAAACGTCCGGGTTCCTCATGAATAACAATTCGCTTTCCATCAAAAACATTCATTAGTTCCAGTCGACAGCCGAGGTAACCTTCCCGGCCGGGATTGTAACCTTCTGGTACCGGCTGATCTATACGCACATTCCAGACCTTCGCTTCTTCAACCACATCGGGATTGTGAGAACTGATAAATAATCCTGCTAATACCTCATCTGGCATATCTTCGAGTGTAACCGACCCGATCGTTTGAAGGGGTTCTCCGGAGTGAGCAGCACGCATGATGATCTCCTTGCCGGCCCGCTCCAGCTGAATAGTCCGATAATTCTTTTTTGGGGAAAAGACTTCATCTTCCGGGTCCCTCATAAATGCGCCACGTAATCTTCTCCATTGCAAAACTGTGAGCCCATCGCCGTGGGCCACTGCGCTGACGTGCATGGCATTGTCATCTTTTGAACCCCTTACCATCCATCCAATCTTCCTGTGAGCGTCTGTTCCGTTACCAACAAATTCAAAGTCAGCCGTTACAATAAAATTTCCCTTCAACTTCTTATAAGCAAATTGAAACTCATCCCTGTTAAACCAGATGTTATATCCACTTCCTTTAAGATTGTATGTCTGTGTTTTCGGGTCATACTCAGTTGTGCCCGCGTTTTTGGGATTACCTACATCGACATGATCCTGGAATACGCCAACGGCTTTTTCCTGCGCGAACAAGTTGGCTGCGGCCAGAAAGCACAGTGTCATCAATAGATACTTCATAGTCGTCCTCCTTAACTTTATAATTCAAGGTATATAATTCAATTCATCCTGATTTCACTCACAACTGGATTTTATAGAGCGTTTTTGCGTTATTTTATTGGTGGTTAAAAAAAAGTTTAAGCGAGAAGGTGGTGAAACAAGTACCTGTGTAATTTGTTACAGTGGCCGTCGTTTTGTTTCCACCTGCAAATGCGAAAACTGATCCGTTACTTATTCCTCAAACCTATCCGGTGGCTGGCAGCGCGACTCGGCTCAGATCCGGACCGAAACCGGGTCTTCAAAGCCTTGAGCGAACTAAAGGTGAAAATCAAAACATCGGCCGGAAAGAAAGGAATGGTAATCCCCCTTGACCACCTCAATAGCCGCTTTATTATTTTTTCAGATCAGCACAAAGGAGCAAAAAATGGTGCCGACGATTTCCAGCTGGCCGAACCGAACTACATCGCTGCCCTCAATTATTACAGTGCCCATAAATTCCACCTCATTTCGCTGGGAGATTCCGAGGAGCTTTGGGAGAACACACTTTCGCAGGTAAAGAAGCACAATACCGATTCTTTTGAAGCCGAGAAACAGTTCGTGGTTCGTCGCGCATTCACAAAAATATTCGGCAACCATGACCTGGAGTGGGAAATAAATCCGCTCGCAGTGAATGAATTGCGCGAAATTTATAATGACGATATTGTCGCTCTGGAAGGCATTATTCTTGAAGGCTCAATTTCAGGTAAAACTCTTTCTATATTCTGCACTCATGGTCACCAGGGCGATGAGCAGAGCGATGGTAATTTTTTTAGTAAATTCTTCATTTCGAAGATATGGGCGCCACTGCAAGCCTATCTGCACATAAATCCAAATACGCCGGCGTATAACGTTGCTTTAAAAACAGAGCACAATAAAGTAATGTATGAGTGGTCATCAGAACAAAAGGGAATGTTGCTCATCACCGGTCATACTCATCAGCCGGTGTTTGAATCGTTCACGCACTTTGAGCGCTTGCAACGCCATAAAGACACTAACCTTTACAAAGACATCAAGCCCTCATATTTTAACACAGGCTGTTGTTGTTTTGATGATGGTGACATTACAGGGATCGAAATCGCCGATGGATGCATCAAACTGATAAAATGGGAATCTGAAAAAGGAATGGCTAACCGAATAGAATTGGAATCAACAATTCTTGAGTCATTAGCTAAGACCTTGAATGAACCCTGATCGTAGTATGTCCACTCTAAACGGCACTCAGCATTAAATCCCCTTACGACCGGCTGACACGAACAATTCAAGGAGGAAGGGCTATTTTAACAAACAACAAATTTCGCGATCAAAATATTTTTTTCATCTTTATATAACCTGAACCCACTCCCGTGAACAGATTTACCATTCTATTATTAATGAGCTTCATTGCTGATGTGGCCTTCGCCCAACACAAAGAAGTTGCAATAACTATTGATGACATCCCCAACGTTCACGTTTACAAACATCAGGATTTTTCGTCTACGCTGCTGGACCAGATCAATGAGTTGAAACTTCCTGTTGCAATTTTTATCAATGAAAGAAATGTCCATTTGAATGAGTTTGAGAAGCAAAACCGTCAAGGACTTGTCAAGTGGCTAACGAGCAGGAACATTACTTCCGGCAACCATTCCTACAGCCATATGAATTACTCCGACACAACACTTGCCGCGTTTAAGGAAGATGTTTTAAAGGGCGCGATCATCACAAAAGAAACGATCAAAAAGAATCCTAAATATTTTCGCTTTCCCTACAACAGCATGGGCAAAGACAGCGCCGCCCATAGCCGGGTAAAAGGCTTACTAAAGGAATTGGGATACATCAATGCACCTTTTACAATTGAAAGCGAAGATTGGGCATTCAACAGCAGCTATGAAGTCGCGTTAAGAAATAATGACGTAGAAAAAGCTAAACAAATTGGCGAATCGTATATAACTCATACGCTGGATCTTTTTACGCATTTTGAACGGGTGTGCAAAGAGTTGTACGGCAGACACATCAAACACATTTATCTCTGTCATGATAACCAATTGAATACAGACTACTTAATGGAACTAGTCAAGCGTCTTAAACACAGCGGCTACTCATTTATCAGTTTGGATGAAGCGCTCACTGACAAGGTATATCAATCAAAGGACCATTATACGGGTCGTTTGGGATTCTCATGGATATATCGATGGCAGCCGGATGAAATGAAACGCAAGAGTCTTATGAAGCAGGAGCCGGTCAATGAAAGTCTTAGATAGCTGGAGGGCCAGGGCCCTGAATCATGGTGTGGGCTAAAAAATAAGGAGTGGATATCGCAGATATTCTTGTACCTTTGTCAGTTGCAACCCCAAAAAATGTACAAAAACGCACTTTCTGTGCAAGATTAATCGAGAGGCGTCTACAAAATTACCATGCTGCCTCCGCCAATTATTAAGATCAAGACATGCCATTCGAAAAATTAAGTTTAATTGAGCCTCTGACGCGGGCTCTGAAGTCAGAAGGTTATACTACGCCAACTCCAATTCAACAACAAGCGATTCCCATCTTACT
>DASVBA010000754.1:0-9110 GCA_036376095.1 Chryseolinea sp. | reverse complement strand
GCAACGTAATTTTTTAAAGTAAACGCGAACGACGGGGCGTCAATGGAATAAAGGAATTTCAGTGCTCTATAGACAGTACAACGTTACCGATCTTTTCACCAGTGGCTACGTAGTTATAGGCCTCTGTGATTCTTTCCAATGGATACACTCTATCTATCACCGGCTTGAATTTTCCCTTCTCTATAAGCTCTTTTATGAATAGCAATCCCCCCTTGATATCGGTTGGAGGAATGAACAATGCCCGCTTTCCGCCTAACAACGGCGTGTATAGTGTGGGCAGTATATTGATTAGTCCACCGGACGACATGTAACTTCCTTTTTCTTTCATCAATACTTTACAATCGTAAAACGAGCGTTTGCCCACGGCATCAAAGACGAAGTCATAACGTTCGTTGTCCTTCGTAAAGTCTTCTTTTTTATAATCAATACAGCGGTCGGCGCCAAGGGATTTTGCCAGATCGAAATCTTTTGTATTGCACACTGCAGTAGTATAGACGTGATAATATTTCAGGAATTGTAAATAAGAGGAACCGATGGCTCCCGTTGCACCGTAGACCAATGCTTTTTGCCCGGCCGTCGGTTTGATTTTACGAATTGGTACCGACGCGTAATAAGCTCCCTCGATGCACGCCGCCGCTTCTTGAAAGGTCAGCGATTCTGGCATATGCACTACACCCGCATTCTCACCTATCGTGACAAATTGGGCGTGCGTACCGATTCCAATTACATCACCAAATCCCATCACACGGTCACCAATGCGGAACGAGGTCACCTCTTTGCCTGCTTGCTCAACGGTCCCGGCGAAATCGCACCCCGTCGATGCTAGCCGCGGCTTGAAAAATCCTGTAAACAATCGCATGAACAGGGGTTTACCGGTGAGTACGTGATAATCACTTCTGTTAACTGTAGTTGCCTGCACGCTTATTAGTAAGTCATTTTTTCCGGGAGTTGGAGTCTCAACTTCTTTGATTTTCAGCACTTCAGGAGGACCATATTCAGAACGGACGGCAGCTTTCATGAAAAGAATTAGATTTCTGACTAAGATACATCTGTAATGGAGGCAGCCGCTAATAGGACTGGATATTATTTCATTTAATGATTCAACCTAAAGCATTAACTTTCTTAACGCTTATGAAAGATAAACTTAACATTGTTTCTGGCTTCTGCCTTTATTTAATATTTCACACTTCCTTAGCACAGCCCCAAACACTAAAACACGTTGACCTTTCTGTTAAACAGGACAAGGAGAACCTGAATGTCTTTCATGATTGGATACGTTACAACAATCCTGGCAGCCAGTTGATAAATCACCTTACTGACCTGGCTTCCCAACTGTATAGTGAACGCGATACGGCCATTGCAAAACTTAGAGACAAAAAGGATTGGCTTGACAGACAAGCTTTGGTAAAGAAGAAGCTGCAGGAAGTTGTCGGACCATTTCCGGAAAGGACTCCGTTGAGGGCGATCACTACAGGTACAATTAAAAAGAACGGTTACAGGATTGAAAAGATCATCTTTCAATCTATGCCTGAGTTTTATGTTACAGGATGTCTGTTCATACCCGATGGTATAAAGGGAAAAGCACCCGCGGTTCTGAATCTTATCGGTCACGAGCAGGAGTCATTCAGGGCGGAGTTGGATCAGGTGGTCATCCTGAATCTTGTTAAGAAAGGAATGGTAGTATTCACCATCGACCCGCCTGGACAGGGCGAACGCGTTCAATATTTTGATCCCAAAGTAAAGTTATCTTCAATTGGCTATAGTGTGATCGAACATTGTTATTTCGGCAATCAATGCTTCTTATCGGGGTCTTCAGCTGCCAGGTACTTCATTTGGGACGGCATTCGCGCTATCGATTACCTGATAAGCCGCAAGGAGGTCGATGCCGAAAGAATCGGTGTAACGGGATTTTCGGGTGGGGGTACCGTTACGTCTTACCTGGGAGCTTTTGACGACCGCGTAAAAGTTGCAATTCCCAGCAGCTGGTCCACAGCATCGAGGAGGCAGCTTGAGACAAAGGGAGCACAGGACGCGGAGGCCGAATTTTTGAATGGATTAGCAAGCGGAATTACATTCGAAGACCTCATCGAAGTAAGGGCCCCCAAACCAACGATGATGACATTTACTTCTCAGGACGAATACCTTACCCTGCAAGGAGCACGGGAAGCATTTCACGAGATAAAGAAAGCATACGGCGCATTTGATGAGATTGAGAATGTTGAACTGGTCGAGGACGATTTTAAACATTGGCTCACGCCTAAAATCAGATTGGCCATTTACAGTTTTTTCATGAAACACCTTGGAATTGCAGGCGACGCCACTGAAGAAGAAATTGAGTTGCTAGCGGCAGAAGAATTGAAAATAACTTCCAACGGCCAGATATCAACGTCGTTAGGTGGCCAAATGATCTTTGACGCAAACAGGAAGGAAACGGAACGGTTGTTTGAAAATATACTAGTTTCAAGGAAAAACATCGATAACCATCTCGTAAATACGCTCACAAAAGCAAAAGAAATATCCGGATATATCGAGCCAACTACTAATACGAAGGAGGCATTTATTAATGGACGTTATCAGCGGGAGGGCTATACGGTCGGTTTATACGCTATCGATGGAGAGGGAGAATATGTTATTCCATTTCTTCTTTTTATTCCTGATAATAGACGAGAAAAGAATCCGGCGATCATCTACGTTCATCCGGAAGGTAAGATCATCGAAGCCACTCCTGGTGCCGAGATCGAAAAACTTGTAAAACGGGGATACATTGTTGCTGCTGTTGATCCCCTTGGCACTGGAGAGACAAAGAATCGAGCCACCCGCGGCCTGGCCGATGGTTATGCCGGAGTACTGATCGGCCGAAGTATTGTCGCCATTCAAGCGGGCGATATCGCCAGGGTTGCGAGGTATCTCGGAAGTCATAAAGACGTGGATAAGAACAGGATCGGGGCGATAGGGAAGGATGGCATGTGTCTTCCGTTGATTCACGCCGCAGCTTTTGAACCGTCGATCTCCAACGTGATGCTAATCGGATCCCTGTTGTCTTATCGTTCGGTCGCGATGAGCAGATTCTACCGTGTTGGAATCACGAAGAACGAAGGAGGAGGTCTATGGCATCCCTATGAAGTTGATTTCAGCTGGGGCATAGGTGGAGTGTTGACGGCCTATGACCTGCCCGATCTTATTGCGTGTATTGCTCCAAGAAAGGTTGCTATGTCAGGGATCAAAGATCAAATGCTCGAACCAGCTACAAATGAACTAATTGAAAAAGAAATGGAATTCCCCAAAGCAGTATATGCTGTTAAAAATGTCTCTTCAAATCTACGGATAAGTTCGTCGCGTGAAGATCTTAATGCTACTATCGAATGGTGCTTTAGTACGAAGTAGCATGGCAGTCTCCTTTCGTACTGTCTTCCAGAGCGCCTTCTTTTTTATCAAGTCGCGATCAGCGTGCATTTCAATCTGCGATTTCTGGGAGCAATGCATTCCCATAGTAAGCACTAATGACGACCTATTCAGAAAGCCTGTCATTTCATTTGATGATCAATGCAGGTCACAAAGGACACAACGAACCACGGAGGCCACAACGTTAGGGCCCATAGTGACCCGCATTTTGACGTGCGATCACTACAACAGATCTGCTGTATGTATCCTCAGGATGACAGAATTAAAAGGAGCGCTCAATCTCGTCCAGCGATTGTCCGACACGTTGAGCCAACCCTTCAATTTTCGTGATGTCCTCGCCCCAAAATTTTTCGTTTGCCAATACTGCATTGGCAATCTGCTCCATATTATCACCTTTCCAAACTTCATTGAAGAACGCAATCACTTCAGGCGAATCATTCACAGGCAGTTGTTCACCTTTCCACTCTCCTTTATAAAACCGGATCATCGCAGCAAACGAGACGATAAGGTTCTGCGGTAATCTTCCTGTTCTTTTGTTGTATTCCAGTATCGAAGGCAACACGCGCACTTTGAATTTCGAAATTGAATTAAGTGCAATATTTTTTAGCTCATGCCTGATGAAAGGGTTTTGAAACCGCTCAAGTACATCTTTTGCAAACCGGTTAAGTTCATCGGCGGGAGAGTCCAGTGTGGGAATGATCTCTTCAAATATCGCTTTCTTAACAAAAGCTCCGCAATAACCATCTTCTACCGATTCCCTCACAGTCCGGAGACCACGTAAGTATGCGACCGGAGTCAACGCACTGTGAGCACCGTTTAATATTCGCACTTTCTGCGTCCGGTAAGGAGTAAGGTCTTTTGCATAAATTACAGACAAGCCTGCCTTGTCCGCCGGAAAAAGTTTGCGAACTTCTTCCGGAGCCTCAATCACCCAAAGATGAAATGGTTCTGCCGATACTACCTGGTTGTCTTCATATCCTGTCTTCTCCGTAATTTCTTCGATAGAATCCTTTGGATATCCCGGTACAATGCGGTCAACCAGTGAATTGCAAAACGTATTGTTTTCACGCACCCATTGAGCAAATGCAGAAGGAAGGTTCCAATGAGCGCAGTATTGAAGGATAACTGACTTTAAAGTGTCGCCGTTCTTTTCTATTAGTTCACACGGCAGAAAGATAAGTCCGGCGGCAGGGTCACCATTAAGCGTTTTGTATCGGTGATAGAGTAAAGCTGTAACTTTTCCCGGAAAGCTGTCCGGCATAATATTGGGATCGTTGTCGTTCACGTTAAAGGCAATACCTGATTCCGTAGTATTGGAGAAGACAAATTTCAGATGGGGATTTTCGGCTGTTTTGAAAAAGAGGTCGCCGCGCTCGTAAGGATCGACGAAACCCGAGATGCATGTTATCAAGCGGGTCTGGGAGATCCTTTCTCCGTTATGAAGTCCCATTAGCGCAACGTGATAGAGGCCATCCTGATCGTCCATTTTTTTTGCACTGCCTTTTCGCAGCGGACGGACGATTTGTATGTCGCCGTTGAAATCTGTTTTTTCGTTCAGGATATCCACTATCCAATCTGCAAATCCACGCAAAAAATTTCCGTCGCCAAACTGAAGTACTTTAACAGGACGTGTTTGCTTATACGCGGCGTTGATTCTGTTTAGTTTTTTTGACATCGATTCAGTTAAAGATTTGTTGTTATTTCTTCCTCATCGAAGATTGACGAATGATGAGTTCAGGTTTGAGTACTACCTTTTGGGGAATAAATTTTTTATCATCATCCAAAACTTCTTCCAGGAAAATTTCGGCGGCGGCATTGCCCATCCTCAGGCTGTGTTGTTCAACGGTAGTTATAGAGGGTTCTGTGAAAGAAGTGTAAGGCTCGTTGCTGAAACCGACCAAGGCAATATCCTGCGGCACCCGTACATTTTTTTCTTTCAAAACCTGTAATGCGCCTAATATTCCGTACGCACTGGAGGAGAACACGCCATCGGGCGTCTCTTTGATTTTAAGCAACTGAGCCATGCTATTTCTGCCGTCTTCAAGCTGCAGATTACTTTCGATAACAAGGCTTTCTGTGAATGCAAGGCCATGAGCGATAAGAGCGTCCTTGTAGCCCCGGAGTCTGTCTCTGTAAATGCTGATCCGTTGTGCTCCCGCGAAGTGCGCGATACGGCTGCATCCCTGTTGGATAAGATGCTCCGTGGCCTTAAATCCACCGAGATAATCGTCGACAACTACATGACTTAGTTCCAACTCGTCGTTGGAGCGGTCAAATAGAATAACCGGAATTCCCCGTTCTTTTGCTTTCAGGAAGTGATTGAAGTCCCTGGTCTGTTTTGCGAATGAGGCAATGATGCCGTCCACTCTTGACCTCAACAACGCTTCAACGGTTGCAACTTCTTTTTCGTAGTCGTCATAGCTTTGACAGATCATTACATTGTACTTAGCCTGGTTAGCTATTTCTTCGATGCCTCTTACCACAGAAGAAAAAAAACTCCTGTCGACGGTAGGAACAATAATACCAATGATGTTACTTCTCCCGTTCCGCAGCGCTGCGGCAATTTGATTCGGATGATAATTTAGTTTTAACGCCGTTTTTTGTACGGCTTTTTTTGTGGCATCACTTATCCGCGGACTGTCGTTTAAAGCGCGCGATACCGTCGAAGCAGTGATGTGCAGCTTCTTTGCAATGTCATGTATCGTTGTTTTCTCTTTTTTCATATTCCAACGTTACGTTACCGTTGAGCTCATCGCAGATCGGTGGGATTCACGATATCCATGTCGCCATAATCCAGATTTTCTCCTGCCATTCCCCATATAAAAGAGTAATTGCTGGTGCCTGCACCACTGTGAATTGACCACGGCGGTGAAATGACAGCTTGATTGTTCTTGACAAATAGGTGTCTTGTTTCGTGCGGTTCTCCCATGAAATGACAAACAACCTGGTTGTCTGGCAGGTCAAAATAAAAATACGCCTCCATTCGTCGGTCATGAGTATGAGCCGGCATTGTATTCCATACGCTGCCGCTCTTTAGCTCGGTCAATCCCATTTGCAGCTGGCATGTGTCGACCCGACCGTTAACAAGAAGTTTTCGAATGGTTCGTTGATTTGAAGTTTGCTGCGATCCGATCTCGAGGGTCTCGGCCTCGATGAGGCTGATTTTTTTTATGGGATGCGTGATATGCGCCGGTGCCGAGTTGAAAAAATAGAGCGCGCCTTCAGCCGGCTGGAAAACTACTTCCTTTACACCGCGACCGATATAAAGGGCTTCCTTATTTCCAAGGGAGTATTCCTTGCCATTCACGTGGACAGCTCCGCTCTTGCCCACATTGATGATGCCTATTTCACGTCGCTGAAGGAAAAAGTCTGATTTGAGAGCATTGAACGGTTCGAGCATCAGTGGTTTTTGTACCGGATTCGCGCCGCCGATGATAAGCCGATCGTAGTGCGTGTAGCATAGCCGTATCTGGTCGGGTTGAAATATATCGGCGATTAAAAAAGCTTCCCGAAGTTGTTGTGTATTAAGGATCTGGAAACCTTCAGGGTGGGTAGAATATCGGACTTCTGCAATCATATACATCTCGCGTAATCGGTTGCACAATATAGCCTAATTTGAATGCAATGCAAATAAGTATTGGGCTCAGACCTTCAATTGTAATCAACTCATAGTTAGGAGTATGCGGCTCCATGAGCAATCTATAAATTCAGAGATGCAGGAGGCAATCGATTGCTCATTTATTGTATTTTTACGAAGGTTCAACTGCTTAGCATCATGACTTTTCTAAAAGCTGCGGACGCGGTGCCCGCGATTGTAAAACCAGGAATAAAGAGGCGCCTCCTTTATACCGAAAATTTAATGATGGTGACGATCGAGTTTGAAGGCGGCCCCTGGGCTGAGCCCGATCCTCTTCACCATCACGTTCATGAACAGATAACTTACGTGGCCGAAGGTGAAGTACTCTTTTTCTCAGAGGGGCAG
Source organism: Chryseolinea sp. (assembly GCA_036376095.1). GTDB lineage: Bacteria > Bacteroidota > Bacteroidia > Cytophagales > Cyclobacteriaceae > Chryseolinea. Next base: position 1,726 of record DASVBA010000754.1, on the reverse strand, counting down.
CCGCATCAGGTTCTTAAAAAGGGAGATATGGTCTCGATTCCTTCCCAAAGGAAACACGCCATTCAACTTATATCCGCTAAAGCTATTCTCGTAGACAGCTTCAATCCACCGCGCGAAGATTTCTTGTAGCCTTACAGCGACACTCCTCGTTTCCAGGGAATAAAATCATCCTGGGTCAGTTGGACGGCTTTGGCAACAGCCCTACCGCTGGCGACCTCAATAATATAATCCAGTATCTCTTCGCCTACCTGTTCAATTTTCTTTTCTCCAGAGATGATAGAACCGCTGTCAATATCAATTATGTCAGGCATTTTCTTCGCGAGCTTCGTATTCGAAGCGACTTTAATGACGGGTACTATAGGATTTCCGGTAGGAGTACCGAGGCCCGTAGTGAATAACATAATGTTAGCCCCCGAACCGGCCATAGCAGTTGTGCTTTCCACGTCATTTCCAGGGGTACACAATAACGTTAGGCCTGGACGCCGAATATACTCAGTGTAATCCAGAACGTCCGATACGGGTGACGTACCTCCTTTTTTAGCAGCCCCCGCCGATTTCATTGCATCGGTGATAAGACCATCCTTTATGTTGCCAGGCGAGGGGTTCATGTCAAAGCCTGAACCTACAGCCTCAGCGGCACGCGCATATGCTCTCATTAGTTTTACAAACTTATCCGCCGTTGGTGTATCAACACATCGATTGATGAGTTCCTGTTCCACACCACACAATTCCGGAAACTCTGAAAGAATGGACGAGCCTCCCAGTGCGGCAACCAGATCTGAAGTGTGACCAATGGCTGGATTGGCTGATATTCCGGAAAAACCGTCAGAACCACCACACTCAAGACCTACAACCAGCTTACTCAGGGGAGCAGGCTTGCGCTCCTGTTTGTCAACTTCGATAAGGGCCAAGAACGTCTGCCGTATTGCATTCGCAAGCAACTCTTGTTCTGTACCTTCTTTCTGCTGTTCGAGAATAATGAGCGGTTTTGAGAACGATGGATTGATGGAGTGCAGCTTGCTCTTTAGAATATCCACCTGTGCATTCTGGCAACCAAGGCTTAACACCGTTGCACCCGCAACATTCGGGTTGTTGATATAGCCCGCGAGCAATGCACACAACGCTTCAGAGTCCTGACGCGTACCGCCACATCCTCCCTCATGCGTCAGGAATTTGATGCCGTCGAGATTCTTAAACAATTTCGAACGCCTTTTATTTTTTTCGCTGCTAAGGGATAACGATTTGATCGCGTCCGTATTTCCTTTCTGATAAAGGTCAACTAATTCGTGAACGTAGTTTTTGTAAATATCGTCTTTGGCAAAACCCAACGCTTCCTCAAAAGCGTCGCGCATGATATTAATGTTCCTGTTCTCGCAGAAGACAAGCGGAATGACGATCCAATAGTTTGCCGTTCCAACCTGGTGATCGTCTCTGTGATACCCCATGAATGTCTTGTCTTTCCAGCGGCTTACATCGGGAGAAGACCAGCGGAACTCTTTGGTTTTACCTGAGAACTCGGATGACTTGTGTTTCACATTATGGGTGGCGATAACCCCGCCTTCCGGAATAGCATGGAGTGTCTTGCCTACCAGAAGACCATACATAATTACGTCGGCTTCGGGCTGCATAGCGTTTATTGCAAATTTGTGTTTTGCCTGCACATCCTGCGCCAGCGTGATGGACGATCCGTTGTAGGTGATTTGTTCGCCGGCTTTCAAATCTGTTA
>DASVBA010000749.1:0-3587 GCA_036376095.1 Chryseolinea sp. | reverse complement strand
ATGGCGCTCGCTGTCGTAAACTAAATCCTTATTTATATTAATAATCCTTTCAACTATGTTTACATCTAAGAACCGCCGACCTTTTTTGTTCCTGCTTTTAATGATCTGTTCAACAGCTTCATTTTCACAGCAGTTCAAAGTTCTCTTGTTCACAAAAACAGATGGATTTCATCACGAATCCATTCTCGCCGGTGTAGAGGCGATCAGAATATTGGCCGCCCGCCATCATTTTGCTCTTGAATGGCATGAGAATGCCGGGGTATTCAACGACAAAGCATTGGAGAACTACAAGGTGGTTATATTCCTTAACACGACGGGAAACGTTCTCAATGATCAACAGCAGGCATCTTTCGAAAAATTTATAAAGGCGGGTAAAGGTTACGTTGGAATTCACAGCGCATCAGACACGGAATACGATTGGGCCTGGTATACCAAGCTCGTGGGAATGATGTTCAAGATACATCCTCAAAATCAAACGGCCTATCTCAATGTTCAAGACAGTAACTTTCCAGGCATGGAACGTTTCCCTAAAAAACTTTTGTGGACGGACGAATGGTACCAATACGGTGATCGCAAGGCAGATGATCTGCATATTCTTGTAACCGTTGATGAAAAAACGTACGATCCTAATGCAAAGTGGGGAGACAATGAAGGTAAAGGAATGGGTGCTGTCCATCCAATCTCATGGTATCATAACTATGACGGCGGCAGGGCGTTCTATACCGGACTTGGACATATACCTTTGGCTTACACTGATCAGACGTTTCTGGATCACATATACGGTGGAATTTACTGGGCAGCTACCGGCAAAGGACTCTGACGATATTCTTTCGGGAAATGGCCAGGCGCATTACTCAACCTTCGTTGCTTCGAAATTGTGTTACACCTTTCGTAGTTATATTGCTTTTGTTAGCTGACTCCTGTAGTTCCGATAAACAACTCAAACAGGACGTTTTACCCTACTTAAATACGGATCTGCCCATTGACCAGCGGGTCGACGACCTTGTCGCACGCATGACCCTTGACGAAAAGATCAGTCAGATGATCAATCAGGCGCCTGCAATTGAACGGCTAGGCATTCCGGAGTACAACTGGTGGTCTGAGGGTTTGCATGGTGTGGCGCGGGCGGGCCTCGCAACGGTATTCCCACAGGCGATCGGATTAGGAGCAACCTGGGATCGCAATCTTATGTTTCGGGTAGCCACCGCGATAGGAGACGAAGCGAGGGCAAAGCATCATGAATTTGCGCGCAAGGGTAAGCGTTTCATTTACCAGGGACTAACACTATGGTCGCCAAACATCAACATCTTCCGTGATCCGCGATGGGGCAGAGGCCAGGAAACCTATGGCGAGGACCCATTTCTTACCGGAAGGCTTGCGGTTGAATTCATCAAAGGACTTCAGGGTGACGATCCGGACTATTATAAAACTATCGCAACGGTCAAACACTTTGCTGTGCACAGCGGGCCCGAGATCGACCGGCATACGTTTGATGCCGTCACAGGAAACCAGGATTTGTATAAAACTTATCTTCCGCAGTTTGAAGTGGGAATCAAAGAAGGCGGCGCTTATTCACTGATGTGCGCGTACAACCGTTACAACGGCGAAGCGTGTTGTACCAGTGGAAAGCTGCTTGACGAAGTGCTTCGGAAGGATTGGGCATTTAGTGGGTTTGTTGTATCTGACTGCGATGGCATCGTCGATATATACAAGAACCATAAACAAGTGGAAACGCCAGCCGAGGCTGCAGCGCTTGCCGTTAAATCAGGTACGGACCTGGAATGCGGAAAAGTTTACCTCAATCTGAAAGAAGCAGTTGAAAAGAACCTCATAACTGAAAAGGAGATCGACGTTTCCGTCAAGAGACTTTTTAAGGCGCGTTTTAAACTAGGTATGTTCGACCCGCCGGAAATGGTGAAGTATGCAAACATTCCCTATAGTGTCGTCGACAACAAGGATCACCGGGAGCTGGCGTTGGAAGCAGCACGCAAATCAATTGTTCTGTTAAAGAATGAGAAGAACATATTACCGTTGAAGAAGGATATAAAAACGTTGGCAGTAATTGGTCCGAACGCAGATCAATGGTTGATGTTACTTGGCAACTACAACGGCGTTCCTGCTGATCCAATTACCCCCTTACGCGGGATACGCGAAAAAGTCAAGGATACAAACGTGCTCTATGCACAGGGTTGTGAGTTGGCACAAGGAATGCCGACGTACAAGACCATTCCTTCCAATGTGTTGTTCACCGGAGGCAGCCCGGGACTTAAGGCTGAATACTTCAACAATACCGATTTTGGCGGAACACCGTTGTTTGAACTAACGGATCCAGACGTCGACAAGAACTGGTCCGATAAAGCTCCACGCAACGACATGGGCGATGATAATTTTAGTGTGCGCTGGTCAGGTGAACTGGTTCCCGATAAAACTGCATCCTATCAGCTTGGCTTTATCAGCACCTGCAATACGCGTTTGTATCTGGACGATAGCCTGGTGGCTAAGACCATCTACCATTTCAGAGACGAGTATGGTGATCCGCGACTACGGAAGTCGCCGGTAATGAAATTGGAAGCGGGTCGAAAATATAAGATCGTTCTTGAAGCCATCGACACCTATGCCGACGCGCAGGTTCAGTTGGTATGGACCCGGCCGCAGCCGAATCTAAAACAAGAAGCAATAGATATCGCAAAAAAAGCTGACGCTGTTGTGATGTTCATGGGCCTGACTGCAAGAATGGAAGGAGAGGAGATGGACATTACGATAGACGGTTTTACTGCCGGCGACAGGACGAGGATCGATTTGCCGGATACGCAACAGGAACTAATCAAGGCTATCCATGCGCTGGGTAAACCTGTCGTTGTCGTATTGCTCAACGGCAGCGCGCTAGCTGTAAATTGGGAAAGCAAGAATGTTCCAGCCATACTTGAGACGTGGTATCCCGGTCAGGCCGCAGGACAAGCGATCGCAGATGTGCTTTTTGGTGATTACAATCCTGGCGGGAGACTACCGGTTACATTTTATAAGTCAACCAACGATCTGCCGTCGTTTAAGGAGTACAACCTTGTCGGGCAGACGTACCGTTATTTTAAGGGTGAGCCGCTTTATCCTTTCGGCTATGGATTGAGTTATACCACGTTTGAATACTCCGATCTGAAGATCAATGAATCGCAGAAGGCTGGAGATTCGGTCAAACTTTCCTTCACGCTGAAAAACACCGGACAGTTGAAAGGTGATGAAGTGGTGCAGGTGTACGTCAGTTCAGGAACCGGTCCGATTCGGTCACTGGCAGAATTCAGGCGGGTAACACTGGTACCACAAGAAACAAAACAAATGAGCATCGCGATCTCACCGAACGCATTTTCATCGGTGGACAAAAACGGTCGCCGCGCTATACAGGCAGGACAATATCAGATTGCCGTGGGTGGTGGTCAGCCAAGCAAAGAAGCGCAGACGCTGAATGCAGCGATTACTTTGCGATGATTTTAAAAAGGCAAATAATCAACAATCAACAATCAATATGTCAATATTCAAGTGGTGACTGCACATAATTCTAATTGCTGATAATTTGCACCAAACTAACAGGCTTG
>DASVBA010000747.1:0-5024 GCA_036376095.1 Chryseolinea sp. | reverse complement strand
GTGGCGCTCTTGCCTTTCATAACCCCCACGTGACAATACTTACAATCAATTTCATATTGCCCCGCGTGTATCTTGTGTGAGAACGCAATGGGTTGCTTAGGTGCATAACCTTGCTGAACGCCAATTGAAAACAGTCCGTTAATAACCGCTTTGAATCCCACAGCGGCGACCAGAAAGAGGACGATAAAGATAAATCCAGGGCTCCTAGTGATGGAGCCAAACGTGATCGGTGAATGAACAATTTCCTTATCTTCTGGAGACAGTTCCTTTTGATCGATAAATCTCTTCAGTGCAGAAACAAGGAAACCTAATATTACAAGGAGTAATACCAGGATCAGAACCATTCCAACAAGGATCACATTAAGATACTTTGATGGAAGTCCCTCGTCAGTTGGGGTTTGGGTACCGGCGGGACCTGCTGCGGGCTGTGCAACCTCGGGGCCCTTTTCCGTCTCTGCCTGAATGTAAGCTAGCACATTCATGATGTCCTCGTCCTTCAAAGGGAAGGCGGTCATCTGCGTCTTATTGTATTCGTTGTAAAGCTTTACGGCATAATCATCTCCGCTGGCGATCACCGAGGCAGAGTTTTTTATAAATGCCTTTATCCAATCGATCGACGGCGCACGGTTGTAAACGTCCTGGAGGGCCGGACCTACAAGTTTTTGATGGACCCTATGACACGTCTTGCAATTCGCATTGAATACTGCCTCTCCCGCCGAAATGGCGGCCGGATCTTTGGAGATTTCCTGAGCGTAAGAAGTAATATTTAGTAGAGCGAAAAGAACGAGGAGGGAAAGAGACTTGCAAGCGGCAGAGATTAGATTTTTCTTCATGTTAGGTTCAGTGTCCGTTTTCAAAACAAGCGGCACAAATCTACTATTGGAACTCATTTTTTCAAATTTATTTGAACCGTGGCGCAATAAAAGTTGCGGATTTTCCAACTCAGTTTAAAACATGCGAAATGTAGTTAGACATCTTTCCGAAGTATGAGTTTTCGTCAATTTAGAATGATTTTAAATTGAATGCCGGGCGGCAAATATCCATGATTACTGGGTGAATGACGCGGAAAAGTTAAGACGCGCGTCGCTCCTCTCCGACTTAACATTTCACTTTCAAATTTCTCGGCGAAGCTTGGACCAGCCTTCCTCTATTCCTAGTCCAAACAAAGCGAAGTCATACTTTACGGGATCGATGGCGTCCATTTTTTGCAGATTGGCGGTCAGCTCAGTCGCTGTAATCCAATCGGTTTGTTTGCGCGTGATCAACTTCAGCTTTCTCGCTACTCTGTCAACGTGCAGATCGCACGGACAGATAAGTTGGGACGGCGAGATCGCATTCCATATTCCAAAGTCCACTCCTCTGTTATCAACTCGCACCATCCAACGCAGATACATGTTCAATCGCTTGCAGGTAGATTTTCTCACAGGCGTCGCAATGTGTTTGTGTGTGCGTCTAGGGTGGTCGTCGAGGCTGAAAAATAGTTGATGAAAGTTGACCAGGCCTGCTCCAACGTGCTCGTCTGTAACCGATACCCTGAAAGCTTCTTCCAGGGAAGAATGATTCTGGTAATACCATTTTAAAAATGCGATAAAATAGAGCGTATCCGTAGGGTTGAACGTGCGATGTTTAAACTTCTCAAATCCCTTGAGATCGGTTGCGCGATGGTGAAGAATAAATTGATGGGGATCGTCATCCATCAGGTGGATTAGCTCCCTGCATTTTCTGATAATGGTTGGCCGCTGACCCCAGGCGAGTACTGCGGCGAACAAACCGGCGATCTCCCTGTCCTGCTTTTTTCCGAAAGCATGGGGTATGGATATCGGATCATTCTCAATGAAACCAGGTTGGTTGTAGAGATCCGATTTTTCGTCCAGAAATTGCTTGAGCTCAGATAATGTAAACTTCCTGGTCTTCTTCAACATCACTAATCCTTTAGACAAGAATAACTGAAATCCGCAAAATATTCCGCACTTGGGAACCCTGACATCGAATGAATAAATTTAATTATTGTACTTTTCCATCGACACGGTATAACCGTTTTGAACATGAAAAGATTATTCCGGATCGTCAGCCTGGCAATTCTTGGCATCGTTATTCTTTCGATCGCTTTTGTTGTTGTGACCTTCCCCCCTGTCATGACAGGCATGGCGGCAAAAACGATGTGCTCGTGTGTTTTTGTTGCCGGAAGAACACCTGAAAGCGTGGTTGCAAAAGAGTTGCAGGTTTTTCCGGGCGTGTCTAAAGTCAACATTCAATTAACTGAAGACTCCTCTGTCTATGCAACTCTACTTGGAAAAACAAGTGTAGCCATTTTTAGAAAAGGACTAGGTTGTACTCTACTCTCGGAAGCAGAGGAAGAACAGATACGACAGCAAAAGATCAATCTCCCCCCGCAGCCCGCCGTGGATCAGGATACCATCCCGTGGCCTATGGGAAATCTCATCTTAGATTCAATTCCTTCTGGACTTAAGAACGACATACTCATTAAAACATTGGATGATGCCTTTTTTGAACAGGATCCAACCAGGCCACTTAACACATTGGCCGTCGTGGTGGTGCACGACGGCAGGATCATAGCGGAACGATATGCACCGGGCTTTTTTCGCAATTCAAGACTTATGGGTTGGTCCATGACGAAGAGTGTCACCAACTCCTTAATTGGCATCCTTGTCAAAGATGGAAAGCTAAAAACTGAATTGCCAGCCCCCGTCAGCGAGTGGCAAGACGATGAGAGGAAGAATATCACGTTGAACAATCTTCTTCAAGCGAGTAGCGGATTGGATTGGTCTGAATCCTACTTTTTTCCTACATCAACATTTCACAAAATGTTTATTCATAGTGACGACAAGGCTGCTTTCGCGAGAGGCATGGGACTCGATGACAAACCCGGTGAACACTTTCGTTATTCCAGCGGGACAACGCTTATACTTTCGGGAATTATCCGCGAAACTGTTGGAGATGAATCGTATTATAGATTCCCCTACGAAAAGCTATTTTATAAAATAGGAATGAATCAGGCGATTCTGGAACCCGATGCGTCCGGTACGTTTGTTGGATCATCCTATTGTTACGCCAGCGCTCGCGACTGGGCACGCTTTGGATTGCTTTACTTGAATGATGGGGTATGGAACGGAGAACGTATCCTGCCTGAAGGATGGGTGAAATACTCTGTAACTCCGACCCCCTCTGCCGAGATGGGCGAATACGGTGCGCAATGGTGGCTCAATGCCGGGGCTCCAAATCATCCGGAGAATCGCAAATATCCTAAGATCCCCGTAGACGCTTACTGGGCTGATGGATTCGAGGAACAATATGTGATGGTGATCCCCAGCGAAAAGCTCGTTGTTGTACGTCTGGGCGTTTCTCACAATGGCTTCGATTTTGAAAAGCTGGTGACCGGGATCATTGAGGCGCTACCTGATAAATGATCAATTTTACTCACCGCTCCAACTTTTTTACCTTTAGACGTGTCAATTAGCGGGTGAGGGGTGATTAAAATTGTTGGTCGTTATTGATTAACTTACCAATACCGTTTCAGGAAATGAAGGTCAGGATCCTAACAGGTGTAATAGCTCTATTAGTCGCAAGTAGCACAACTCTTGGTGCGCAGGACTTCGACGCTGATTCAATTTATTATACGCCGATCCCAAAAATAAAACCGGCTGATCAATCAAAAAGGGGCAACCGATTAATGGAAGAGGAATATCTTGAACCTACAACGAGACCCAATCCGTTTGCCGCGGGGTTGGTGAGCGCCGACTCCGTCGAAAGTGAAAAATTTATCGAATACTTCTTCAATGTTCAGGTAGGATCTTTGATCGGATGCACTGATTGCATTGCAGATAAGGAAGTTTCTTTTACGGCGTCCACAGTTCACGGTATTACAATTGGTAATAAATTCAGAGTGGGAGGCGGCCTCGGGTTTGATTCTTACTACAGCTGGCAGACCGTGCCATTCTTTGGTAGTGTCAGCTGGGACCTGTTGGGTACAAAAAACACCAATGCTCTATTTATACAATGCAACTACGGATGGTCATCCCCGTGGAGGACCGAGAAAGCGTGGGAATACGGCCAGACCAGTGTCGACGGGGGGCAAATGTTTTACGGGATGGCTGGAGTTCGCCTGAAGTATTATGATCTGAGACTCTCTTTCACAGTTGGCGGAAAAGTACAAGAAGTGTACAGCTACTTTGACACACCAACTGTTTATTACGATATCAATGGAAATCCTATCTCGGGAACTTCAAGCAGAACCACCATCGCAGAGACGATGAAAAGGTTTGCAGTCACTATTACTATTGGGTGGAAGTAATTGCCGTGTATCGTTTAGAGTACTTGAACACTTGAGCAGCAACAATGAATACTATTCCTGCTACGCAAGCCCAGGCAAAACTGTCTCCTATTGTTGAGTAAAAGGTATTAGTTCCTGCAGTAGCAAGGTAAGCAACGACTACACCTTCACCGTTATCATAATAATTTCGCCTCGCAACAACATTACCGGTATAGTCGCATGCAATGCTAATGGCACCGCTCACAGGACGAAGTAAGCTCGTACCATTCTCAATGGCCCGAACTATCGCGATCTGCGCGTGGTAAGGTGATATCTCTTTCCAATCCCCTGATGGAAGCAAGAGAATATCTGCACCCTTCTTACCAAGTTGGCTCATCAGCTGTGGAAAGTCGGCATCATAGCAAATCGAAATGGCGAGCTTCCCATACGGTGTCTGAATAACGGGAACATCCCCGTTGCCGGGTATACTCGGTTCGATCAGCGGAACTGGTCGATTTTTGTAGAAAACATTCAGTGTATTTCCATCAGGATCAAACAGCACTGCCTTATTCTCGATAAATTTTTTTCCAAACTCTATTTTACCCGGCCGGAGTGATCCAACTGTCATAAGAAAATAGATTCCGTTTTCTTTCGCGAGCTGAGCTCCTTTTTCCATCAGCTTTTCCTCATCATCTTTAACGGTGAATACAGCCGCTTCCGACCAAGCGACAATCTTCGAACCCGCAAGTGCTTC
>DASVBA010000737.1:0-2202 GCA_036376095.1 Chryseolinea sp. | reverse complement strand
GTATCGATTCCGATACATTTCTGTTACGATCTGGCTGCATAATATGCTATAAGTGCTTGGTATCCAATGTATTGAATTACTGGCATCGCTTTGGTATATTTCGAAGACATTATGATAAAGAACTATCTCCTTATAACCTTTCGGAATTTTGTCAGGAACAGCAATTACACGCTGATAAACATTCTTGGTCTAAGCATTGGTATCAGTTCCTGTTTGATAATCTTCCTTATCGTTTCCAACGATCTCAGCTTTGATAAATTCCATTCTCACTATGATCGCATTTACCGTGTAGTAGTCGAATCGAAGACTGCCTCCGGTACAGATCATGGATCAACTACACCCTATCCATTTACAAAAGCTTTTCGCAATGATTTTCCCAACATTCCTCTTATAGCTCAGCTTCATGTTCAGGAGGATGTCTTGATAAAGGTAGGTGCAGAAAAGAGGCGCTTACGATACGCCTTGTTTGCCGATTCTCTGTTTTTTGAAGTATTCGATTTCCAAGTATTATCGGGAAATCCAAAGGTGGATCTGGCTGAACCTGGGAAAGTATTTTTAACGAAGTCGTTAGCCGATAATCTGAGTGGCGATGGTAAACCAGTCACGACAATAAAACTTGATAACAAACTAGAGTTAGAAGTTGCAGGGATCGTGGCAGATCCTCCACCGAATTCCCACATATGGTTTTCGATGGTGGTTTCTATGCCGTCGCTTCACAAGGATTTTTTAGGATTTCCGGTGGACAGCTGGGGTCTAACCATAGCGGGCTACAATTACCTTGTTTTAGGGGAGAATTTATCTGCAGCAAAGCTAGAAGAAGAGCTGACGAAATTCACGGTCAAATACCATTCTCCGGAGGATGCAGCAAGAAAGAAGTTTAAGCTGCAACCGTTGCGCGAAATTCATTTTGATCAGCAATACACAGAAAACCCCGGAACTGCGTCCAACGCAAACACGAGCGATCTTCTGGTGATGGGAGTATTAGGAGCGTTCATACTTTCAATAGCCTGTGTGAATTTCATAAACCTTGCGACAGCTCTTGCCATTAAGAAATCAAAAGAGATAGGTATCCGAAAGACGCTTGGCGCGGGACGAGGTCAGCTTACGATGTATTTCCTGGCCGAAACATTTATCCTGACCGTGCTCTCAGTAGTCATCTCATTGTGTGCGGTAGAGTGGCTTTTACGGTGGCTTAACAATTTCCTTCAGCTTTCTTTGGAACTTAATCTGACCACAGATCCCTGGCTTGTATCATTCTTAGTTCTGCTTGTTTTTTTCACAACGACGCTTGCGGGATTTTATCCGGCGATAGTTTTATCGGCGTTCAACCCATTGGCTGTACTCAAAAATAAGCTCACCGCGCATGCAAATTCTGGAGCAGCGGTTCGCAAGGTGCTTGTGGTGTTCCAATTTGTTATTGCACAAGTCCTCATCATGGGTACGCTGATCATCGCCGCCCAAATGGAATATTTCAGAGAAAAACCCCTCGGGTTTGATGCTGACGCCTTGATTACCGTTCCTCTCCCTGAGAATGCAAGGGAAAAGTTAAACTCGATTAAAACCAGGCTTGAGTCCCACGCGGCGATCAGGAATCTAACACTTTCCCTCGGAGCGCCGACTTCCGGGACCAATTTCACTACTAGTCATTTTCTTTCGGATAAAGGTCCGCAAGAAAGACACTCTGTTCAGCTAAAACCCGTTGACCTTTCTTATCTGGAAACTTATGGACTGAGTATGGCGGCTGGCCGATGGTTTACTGAAGCAGAAGAACGTGCAGTTCTTGAAGCGAAAGATCCCTGGAATGCCAACTATAGTTACATCATAAACGAAGCAGGGGCACGCAACCTCGGATTCGCGAATCCTTCGGACATAGTAGGTAAAAAAATTACAACGGGCATTAACGATATCAATGCTGAAGTGATTGGCGTAGTCGCTGACTTTCACACGACGTCATTACACGAAGCTATCGACCCCGTTATCTTGATGATATTGCCTCAATTCTACTATGAGGCTGGTATTAAAGTAAGCACAAAGGATCTGACAAATGTCATCGCTTTTATTGAACGCAATTGGCTGGAGGTCTATCCCGAGTATGATTTTACATACCAATTCCTTGACGACCAAGTGGCGAAATTGTATGAGCGCGATGCGCGTACGTTTACTTTGTTTAAAGTGTTTGCCTGCATTTCCATTTTTATCGGT
>DASVBA010000726.1:0-5524 GCA_036376095.1 Chryseolinea sp. | reverse complement strand
GATATAGAGGTACTGTTTGTTTGCCAGTTTCGAGAGCACGTCTCGGGTGGTAAACACTTTCATCTGCTTTATCCAGTTTGGAATCTCTTGCACTACAGGAAGTGACTCCTGGACGTGATCTACCTTCGGCGTTTTAATTCTTTGCTTAAAGTATTGATACCATTGACCAGGCGATACTTTTCTAGTGTTTGTAAGTCGGCCATATTCATTGACAACTCTTGTCTCTATAATGCTGAAAATCTGTTCTGGATTTATATTCCCGCATTCGGGGCAAGCACCTTGTGTTTTATTTGCAGCATTAATGATGTCACGGAAATATAGTACAGATTCAACTGGATTTCCGTAATAGATCTGAAATCCGCCAACATCCATGATAATAAGGGTGTCGAACATCTTGAAGATGTCGGACGAAGGTTGATGGATTACTACGAACACCATTTTTCCGCGCAGCGAAAGTTCTTTCAGCAAGTCCATGATGTTTTCGGAGTCGCGTGATGAAAGTCCGGATGTCGGTTCATCTACGAATAAAATTGTCGGTTCGCGAAGCAATTCCAGTGCAATGTTCACCCTTTTCCGCTGTCCGCCGCTGATGGTCTTTTGCAACGGGGAGCCTACCTTTAAATCTCGTATTTCGGTAAGTCCCAGGTTCGAAAGGACTTTGATAACCAGTCCTGTTATATCCTTTTCGTCATAATGCCCGAAACACAACTTGGCGGCGTAATAGAGATTGTCGAAAACAGTAAGTTCTTCAATCAAGAGGTCGTCCTGGGGCACATAACCGATCACGCCCTGGACTTTTTCAGGATGTTCGTGAATGTCAATGTGATTAACCATTACCCGGCCGCTGGATGGTTTTTCCGAGCCATTGAGTACATTTAATAATGTAGATTTACCCGAACCGCTCGCTCCCATTAGTCCGATCAGCTTTCCGCCCTTTTCAGCGATATTCACATTCTGGAGCCCGGCTCTTCCGCTTTTGAAGTGATAGAAAATGTGATCTGCTGAAAATGTGATCTTCGATTGACTTTCGTCGGTAAGGAATTTTCCAATTATGTCGCTGTAATAGATCGGTCCCACCTTATCCCCACGGATCGTGCTCCCGGTGGGGAATATGTCAATCTTACGGCTCTTAAGAAGAATGCTGTTGAGATATAGCGTTGTGATGCCGAGGTACTTGATCAGATAAACCTCAGCGTCAGGTAAGTGAAGGATTGCTATAAGTCCAGTCAGATCTTTTTCGATGATCCTCGGTCCCATGTATTCACCGGAACCTTCGTCAATGACCAGAACATTCTTAGAGGCAAGCTCATCGATATCATGACCGGTGACAAAGGACTGGAGTGTATGTACATCCTCTTTTTGCAGCTTCAGTGCCTGGCCGATATAAAAAATCAAATTTCCCTGACGCTCAGATATCTCGTCGTCCGCGAAAACCAGCTCGATAATTTTTACAATGAGGACGATCTTTTGTTGCTGCGTGAGCGCCTGGTTCACCTGTTTGACGATCCTCATGATCTTGGCCCAGTCGTCTACAAACTGCTGAGTATCGGCGTCAAGATTGCTCAGCTCCTGCCTTGAGTCTATTTCATGGGATTGTGAAAATTCATCGAAGAGCTTTAAGTAATAATTGGTCGCTTCACGGTTGAGGTGGACGCTCAGGAAGTCCTTGATGTTATTACGTTCAATATCAGTGATCCGTTCACGGGCAACGATAGCGAAAAGTTGTAAGATGGCTTTGAGTAGTTCTTCACTCATGTCTAAAGATAAACCCTAAAATAGCTTTTAAAACAGGAAAATTAAAAGAGCAGACAGGCCGTGGCTCAACAAAAAAAGGCAGGTGTTTGACCTGCCTTTACCTTTATGATGTCTTTAATCAGCCTATTTTGGAAACTAACATGTCGGAGAGGACAAACAGACCTTCTCTCAAGTATTCATCGTCCATGTTAATCAGGTCTGTCGGTGTCCCGCCCTCTTTGCCGACGATCTTTGTATTAAGTTTATCGTTGGTGGCTTTCTTTCGTTCAGCTTCTTCGATCTCTTTCTTTCGAACAGACTCATTGAGAGATATTTTAGTTTCATGATAGCTTCGTCTCGCTTCGTCCGTTTCAGCAGCAAATCGTTGGAGTTGCAGGTCCGTCTTAAGTCTATCCTGATATTGTTTATTAAGGCCCGCCAACGTGCGATCATTCACGAGCGGCGTCTTCTGATACAACGTACCCTTTATCTCATCCCACGGCAAAGCGCTTGGACTTGAACTTTCTCCAAATTGTTCCGGATCCAGGGCGGTTGGCAGCTTGATGTCGGGGGTAACTCCTTTGTGCTGCGTGCTGCTACCCGTTACGCGGTAGAATTTCTGGAACGTAATCTTCAATTCTCCCACCTGGTTCTTTGGATCGTTGATAAAACGGCGCAGGTCAACGACGCTCTGGACAGTTCCTTTACCGTATGTTGACTCACCGACTATGACGCCGCGATGATAATCCTGAATGGCACCCGCAAATATTTCTGACGCCGATGCGCTACGCCGGTCTGTAAGAACGACCAGCGGCCCATTGTAAGAAATGGAGGAGTCATCGTCTTCACCTACCTCGATTCGATTGCTTGAATTCTTCACTTGAACTACAGGTCCATTCTTAATAAACAAACCTGTGAGATCAATTGCTTCAGCCAGCGATCCGCCGCCGTTGCCCCTTAAGTCAAGAACCAGCCCATCGATCTTCTCAGCCTGAAGCTCTTTGATCAATCGTTGAACATCGCGCGTCGTGCTGGTATAGTTGGGGTCACCCTTTTGATAAGCGTCAAAATCCATGTAAAAGCTGGGAAGCGTGATCACACCTAGCTTCTGTGTCTTTCCGTTCTTTTCGTAATTGATCACGCTCTTTTTTGCTTGTTGATCCTCGAGCTTGATCTTGTCTCTTACTAAAGTAATTACTTTGGATGGACCAGTTACACCGGTCTCAGCGGGAAGGATCTGTAGCCTGACAGTTGTGCCTTTTGGACCTTTGATCAATTTTACCACCTCGTCTATTCTCCAGCCGATCACATCAACCATCTCGCCCTCCTGGCCTTGGGCAACTCCGACTATGCGGTCGTTAACATTTATCAGTTTGCTCTTGTCTGCTGGGCCGCCAACAATGATTTCCGCTACTTTCGTGTAATCATTCTCGGTCTGCAATTTCGCCCCGATTCCCTCCAGGGAAAGACTCATCTGTTGCTTAAAGAGGTCTGCAGCCTTTGGTGAGAAATAATTTGTGTGTGGATCATACGCCTCAGTAATCGTATTCATGTACATGCTGAATACATCCTCGCTGTTGAATTGCTGAATGGATTTGCTGAAGCGTTCAAACCGGTCCTTCAATGCTTTTTCTATTTCGGGTTGTGATTTTCCGGCAAGCTTAAGGCTTAGTGCCTGACTCTTTATTGCCTTTCTCCAAACCTCGTCTAATTCACGGCTGTCTTTGCACCATGGTTCTTTGTCCCGATCGGTTTCGTAGTATTCATCAACACTATAGTCATATTGTTCACTGATCAGCTTGTTCATTATATAGTTCATGCGCTCGTTGAAGCGTGAACGGAATACCGCAAAAATTTCGAACGCCACATCCACGTTTTCAGCGCGTGTAAGGTCGTCGATCGTATAACGGTACTTTTCGAAGCCAGCAATATCACTGGCAGTAAAGTACTGTTTGTTGTTGTCAAGGCTTTTGATATACTCTGTGAGTATTGTTGCAGACAATGAGTCGTTCAGACTTATCTTACGGTAGTGGTTATTATCGAGGATATAGGCTACAACCTTTGCTTCTTTTCCGTAGATAGGCTTGGCCTTTAATTTTGTTGTATCGGCCGGAGTCTTTCCAAAAGCAATTCCTGCACAAACTAACGCTACGCTAAAAAAACCTGCGAAAACGAATCTTTTCATTTTGTTGGTATTTAATTAAAAAATAGTGGCAAAAGTTATGCCTTATAATTAAACGGTCTCACCCGCGATATAGATACCTGCGCCGTCGGGCAATTAAGCCGACTTTTCAGAATCGTACTCATCCAGGAACTTTTGAGCCTGGCCGATATTCTGGAAGTCATAATATTTTTTGCCACTCACACTTGAATGGATCTCAACTCTAACCAATTCAATATTTTTGTTTTTCTTAAAAATGTGTTTGGTGGCATTCCGATAGTCGGCCGCGTCCTTATTGGAGATGTTGAATGCGGTGGCGCGCACGGATTTGCAATAATAGCACTGGAAATGTTTGATTAGTTCCCCCGGAGATTCTTTTGTCGGCTGGCGCGTGATTTCCTCTTTGACCACCTTCATGGTGTAAAACCCGCAGCTATTGCACTTTAGCGCCTGCAAATGCCCGGGATACTTTTCTATCTTCACTTCGCCGGTTCTCTCGTCGATCCAGACGTCATAATCAACAGAAAATACATTTTCCTCGGCACGCATTCCCTCTTCCAGGTGAACGTCTTCTTCCTCTTCCCCAAGCAGCCGCAATTTATTACCCGTCTTGCCCGTTCTGGGCAGATACCTCCATTTACGGAGCTTTCTATTGACGATGGTAGGGTAGTAATATTCAAGTATCAGGAAAGCGACATAGGCGACGAGCGTTCCTCCAGCGATTGAAATAAACAAACGGACGAAGAACCACACGCCAATATTGAGCAGTTTTCCCATTCCGTAGAGGTTGATCACCAGCATGGTTGCTACTCCCAGGCAGAGAAACACTTTTTTGTAATTCCCGATCTCGTGGCCGTTGATGTAGTCGTACTTGCCTTTATAATCACTTATAGTTGAGATCCTTACATTGTGCACCAGGTAGATCACTACAGCAATTGATGTCATAACTATAGCACCGACAATCATTGCATAGTGCCAGTATTCAAGAAAAGAGCTAGACGACGTTGGTTCCATTAGACTGCGTTAAAGCTTTTAAAGATAAATGATAAAAACGAATTCACACCCTTAAAAAATGTCCCCGGTTGTGCAATTATTCACGAATTGGCGGGAATCCAGCCACGAACGGTGACCTCCAGTGCCTACTCGCCGTTACAGACGTGCCCGACAAATACCTGTAAATAAAAATTCAGCCATTATCATTATAGTTCTGATTTACAAATAGTTATTGGTAAACACCTAAGCTAAAATCCAAATCAGCAACACCCTATCAAATTGTGAAATTTTGCACATAAATATGTTGTTTATGATCGATAAACGATGTATTATTGTGTAATAATGCACAATCATATGACTGATATCGAACGAAAACAGGTAGACGTTGAGATGAAACTCTTCGCCACGCGAAATTTTGTCAGGCCATCGGAGTGCCGGAATCTGGAGCAGATCCGGTATTATGTGAAGGAACTATGTTTGAAGATTGAAGAGTGTGAAGGACGGTTTCATTACGTGCCACACTTCGCTTATTCTTTGCTAGCCCAGTATAATTCCAGGCAGAATGCAATGATCAATTTGGATCTGAGGAAGACGTATTGTTAGCCATGAGGTACATCCCCTCCCCTATTCCGATAC
>DASVBA010000707.1:0-5663 GCA_036376095.1 Chryseolinea sp. | reverse complement strand
ATATCTTTTTCAAAAAGCGTGTACGCCTTGAGCAACTGGCTTACGCTGTGTATCCGCTGAGACTTAACCTGATAATCTCTGATGATCTCTTCTTTCTTCTGGAATCGCAAAGCCTCATCCATCGCCAGGTCTTTCTCGATCCTGCTGAGTTCCGTGCCTATCTCGGGAAGGATAAAGAACTTCGGATCTTCACCTTCACCGGTGATAAGGTCAATACCTTTCTCTGTGAGGTCTACGCTATTATCCTTTTCTTCAATAACGAAATATAACGGCCTGTCAGCATCGGGCATATTCCGCTTGTTATCCGCCAGGTAAAAATTTTCTGTTTTCTGAAGAATTGCCTTCATTCCTGTTTCGCTGAGAAACTTGATGAGGGGTTTATGTTTCGGCATCGCCCTAAACGCACGGAAAAGCGCGAGTCCGCCATCTTTTTCGTTGCCTTCTGCTATCTGTTTTCGAGCGGCGTTCAAGTATTCGTTAACGATCTTTTTTTGCGCCTCCACCAGCTTGAAGATCCTTGGCTTGAGGTCATAGAACTCGTGCTCATCTCCTTTCGGCACGGGACCAGATATGATCAATGGGGTTCTAGCTTCCTCGATGAGGACTGAGTCCACTTCGTCGACCATTGCATAGTGGTGGGTCCGCTGAACAAGTTCCTGCGGCGCCCTTGACATGTTATCCCTTAAATAGTCGAAACCAAATTCGTTATTGGTGCCGTAGACGATGTCCGCCTGATAGGCACTACGCCGTTGCATTGAGTTTGGCTCGTGCTTGTCGATGCAGTCTATGGTTAGACCATGGAACTGAAAGATTGGTCCCATCCATTCGCTATCGCGTCTGGCGAGATAACTATTTACAGTTACGAGATGAACTCCGCGCTTGGATAATGCATTTAAGAACGCAGGGAAGGTTGCCACCAATGTTTTTCCTTCACCAGTTGCCATTTCCGCGATCTTCCCTTCGTGCAATACAATGCCTCCAATTATTTGTACGTCGTAGTGTAACATGTCCCACGTGACCATGTTACCGGCGGCCATCCATTTATTGGCCCAGATCGCTTTATCACCTTCGATCTTTACATTCTCCATTGTTGCGGCAAGTGATCGATCGAAATCCTGCGCGGTTACTTCGAGGAACTCGTTCTCTTTGAAGCGACGCGCCGTTTCTCTTACAATGGCAAAAGTTTTTGGGAGTACACCCAGGAGCACTTTCTCGAGTTCTTTGTTCCTGCTTACTTCAATCTTATCAATCTCCAGGAACACAGCTTCTTTTTCATTGATATCCTGCTCTGGATTGTCTGTTATTTTTTTGTGCAACGAGGCAAGTTGGGCGTCTATTGCACTTAGTTCTTTCCCAATATGTTCCTGGATCTTCTTCGTTTCATTCCGCAGCTCATCGTTGCTTATCGATTTAAGCTTTTCACCCTCGGCTTTGGTCTGTTCCACGAGGGGCATAATGCGTTTAATATCCTTCTCCGACTTAGTCCCGAAAATCTTAGCAATAAATTTTAACATACCTTAATCTTTAAATCGTTCGTCGTTTCCATTCCCCAATTTTGGAAAAATGGACAACCCAAACCCAAAGCGGGCTCAAAGTTAGTCTGTTTTTTGAGATTCAGGATGATCAATTACAGTTCCAAATCGCCTTCAAAGACCATTTTGGCAGGTCCGATAAGGTAAATTTCATCAAATGTGCCGGCATGGCCGGTTGACAAACTCTGATGTCGCGATTTGAACTCTACAGACAGGTCTCCACCGAGCGTTTTGATATTGACCGGCGACGTATAGTCTTTGAACGATGCTGCTAGTGCCGCGGCCGTAACGCCGGTTCCACATGAAAGAGTTTCGTTTTCCACACCTCGTTCGTAGGTGCGGACGTAGATTGTATTGTGGGGTAGCAGCTCTACAAAATTGACATTGGTTCCCCCGGGTTTGAAATAGTCGTCAAAACGAATTCTCTTCCCATCTTCATAGACCGGATAATCGTCGATGTATCTCACGAAACGGACAAGATGCGGAGAGCCGGTATTCATGAAGAAATCGTCCCCTAACGCCTTAACGTCCGATACGGGGCTCATCTTTAGTTTAATCAAGCCGTTTGTTAGGATCTCTGCAGAATGTGCTCCATCATAGGCGTTGAAAGTACCTTTTCCATTCACCATCCCAAGCGTTGAAGCGAAATGCATTGCTGCTCTGCTTCCATTCCCACACAGGCTTTGCGATCCATCTCTGTTGAAATATTCAAGATTGAAATTCAGCGAAGGATGTTTTTCCAGTAGCATTATTCCATCAGCGCCGACGCCAAAACGGCGATCGCAGACAGCCATTATCTGCTCCTTGGAAAGATTAAGCGTACCAGCACGATTATCGATCAAGACGAAATCGTTACCCGCTGCCTGGTACTTATAGAAATGGATGCGTGACACGTGGAATTACTTTGATGAACCAGTAGGCCAGACTTTACTTGACCTCTTCATAGTCGATGTATTCGCCAGGTTTAGATCCAGCTTTGGCCTTTCTTGCCCGCGGATCAGAACTAACGTTATTATCGAAATTTCTTGGTTGCTGATTTCGAAGTTGCTGAGAAGCTGCACCTGCGCGGAAAAACAGACTTCCGATTTTATAGATTGCGTAAACTATAAGGCTTAGAATAAGAAGAAACCTCAACATAGCTTTTTAAGTGTTTTAACGACAAACAGGAAAACAAAGGTATAGGTTTCCTAAGTAGGACGGAAGCCAAGCGCTTTTATTTTGAGTTGCGGTTCTTAGATACCTCTACAATGCCCTGGTCCAATGACTTCCAGGGACAGACGGTTGGTCTCCAAAATTTACGGTATTTGGTAGAAAACACGTCTACATCGACCCTGTCTACCAAAAATGCTCACCTATCTGCTGAGATATAGGTTCCTTTCCGAATAAATCTTCATAAAATAATCATCCATGAGGTCGTCAATGAAGTAGATTGACTCGCCCGTCGACTTCATTTCGGGACCCAGTTCCTTGTTTACGTCTGGGAATTTGTGGAATGAAAATACGGGTTCTTTAATCGCGTATCCTTTCTTGGTTGGAGAGAAAGTAAAGTCCTTCACTTTTTTCTCACCCAACATGACCTTCGTTGCATAGTTGACATACGGCTCATCATAGGCTTTACAGATGAATGGCACCGTCCTCGAAGCGCGTGGGTTAGCTTCAATGATGTAGACTTTATCATTCTTTATTGCAAACTGAATGTTTATAAGTCCAACGGTGCGTAACGCCAATGCGATTTTGTGGGTATAGTGTTCAATCTGCTTAACAACAAAATCTCCCAGGTTATAAGGTGGCAATACCGCATATGAGTCTCCGGAGTGAATACCCGCCGGCTCGATATGCTGCATGATCCCTATGATGTAAACATCTTCTCCATCGCAGATTGCGTCAGCTTCCGCTTCAATTGCTCCGTCAAGAAAATGATCCAACAGGACTTTGTTATCCGGCAAGTGTTTCCAGATGTCCAGGATATGATGTTCGAGTTCGCGCTCGTTGATAACGATCTTCATGCTTTGTCCTCCCAGTACATAGGAAGGTCTTACGAGCAGCGGAAAGCCAATTGTTTTGGATACTTCAATAGCATCGTCTGCATTCAGGGCTACTCCAAATTCCGGATAAGGAATAGCAAGTTCTTTTAACAACGTAGAGAACCGACCGCGGTCCTCGGCAAGATCAAGCGCTTCGAATGACGTGCCTATGATCTTGATTCCATACTTATGAAGTTTTTCCGCCAGCTTCAGCGCGGTTTGTCCTCCCAACTGAACGATGACGCCTTCAGGTTTTTCATGCTGAATTATGTCATACAAATGTTCCCAGAAAACCGGCTCGAAGTATAATTTATCCGCGATGTCGAAATCTGTAGATACAGTTTCGGGATTGCAATTGATCATAATTGTTTCATAGCCACATTCTCTTGCAGCCAGTACGCCGTGCACACATGAATAGTCAAACTCGATACCCTGACCAATTCTGTTAGGTCCGGAACCGAGGACAACGATCTTCTTTTTGTTGGAAACTATTGACTCGTTCTCGGAGTCAAACGTGGAGTAATAATACGGCGTCTTTGCTTCAAACTCTGCAGCGCATGTATCAACAAGTTTGTACACCCTGTTGATACCCATGTCCTTGCGCTTTTTATGCACATCACTTTCATAACAATCCAGCAAATGCGCAATCTGGCGGTCGGCATATCCTTTTTCCTTTGCTTTTCTCATCAGCGTCGGAGGAATGGTATGCAGTTCGTACTTACTAATTTCCTTTTCCATTTCCACCAGCTCCTCAATTTGCTTCAGGAACCACTTGTCGATCTTCGTCAGCTTTTGGACGGTCTTCAACGGTATCCCTAGTTTAAGAGCATCATAGATATGAAACACTCTGTTCCAGCTGGGATGTTCAAGGCTGTACAAAAGTTCATCCTGCTTTGTCAGTTCCTTTCCGTCAGCCCCAAGGCCATTCCTTCTGATCTCCAGGGATTGACACGCCTTTTGCAGAGCCTCCTGGAAGTTGCGGCCGATTCCCATGGCTTCGCCAACTGACTTCATTTGAAGCCCAAGCTTCCGATCAGCTCCTTGAAACTTGTCAAAATTCCAACGAGGAACCTTTACGATAACATAGTCGATTGCAGGTTCAAAGTAAGCGGTGGTAGTACCGGTGATCGCATTATTCAATTCATCAAGATTATAACCGATTGCGAGCTTGGCGGCGATCTTTGCAATTGGATATCCGGTTGCTTTTGAGGCGAGAGCTGACGAACGCGACACACGGGGATTGATCTCTATCCCTATGATCTGTTCATCGTTTTCAGGGTTTAGAGCAAACTGAACGTTGCAGCCGCCGGCAAACATTCCAATTCCATTCATCATTTTGATCGCGAGATCGCGCATGTGCTGATAAACGGTATCGGGTAACGTCATCGCCGGAGCAACCGTGATCGAATCTCCCGTATGGATTCCCATCGGGTCAAAATTCTCAATTGAACAAATGATGATCACGTTACCGACGTTGTCACGCAGTAATTCAAGTTCATATTCTTTCCACCCCATGATGCTCTGCTCAACAAGCACTTCATGGATCGGCGAGGCGTGCAAACCGTTATTTAGCGCGTCATCAAAATCCTCGGGGTCATTTACGAAGGCGCCACCTGTTCCTCCCAGCGTGTATGACGGCCGGATAACCAGTGGGAAGCCAATTTCCTGCGCGATCTCTTTCCCCTGAAGAAATGACGTGGCAGTTCCACCTTTACAGACACCCACTCCCAGCTCGAGCATTTTCAGCCTGAACTTCTCCCTGTCTTCTGTGGTCTCAATTGCTTTAATATCGACCCCGATGATCCGCACGCCGAAGTGCTGCCAAATACCGGCCTTCTCGCAATCAATACAGAGGTTCAGGGCAGTCTGGCCGCCCATTGTTGGCAGCACCGCATCGATATGATGTTTTTCTAATATTTCCCGGATGGATTTTTTTGTAAGTGGCTTCAGGTACACGTGATCCGCCGTCACTTTGTCAGTCATGATCGTGGCCGGATTCGAGTTAATTAGCACCACCTCAATGCCCTCTTCCCGAAGAGAACGAGAGGCCTGAGAGCCTGCATAGTCGAATTCGCAAGCCTGGCCAATAACTATAGGGCCGCTGCCG
>DASVBA010000705.1:0-5468 GCA_036376095.1 Chryseolinea sp. | reverse complement strand
AACAAAATCGTGTTCTGGTAAGGGGTGGACCTGTGTTTTATCCTGGAGCCGTCGAAACGGTTGTGAAAATATAATGCGGTCGTAATCCTGTTCGAATGCACTACGGGATTGATGGGTAGGCGCGGATCCTTTTTGTCCGATGCGGAATGGGGAAAGTAGTTGATTCCAATTCACTGCGTGTGAGTGTAGGTTATAGGGTATATGGTATAGGGTATATGGTATAACGCACAATGTATCAGTTATGGGAAAACCTGTATAAGGAAGCCCCTATACCCTATACCCTATACCCCTACGAGGTGCAAGATTAATTGATTTTACGGTAATTTTACCATCTTCTCAACGAGGGGTGTGAAGCAAAAGCGGATCCTGATTAAGGAGCTTTACCATTATCGCATAAAGCCGTGGCATTTCGTTTTTCAGATCCTCGGGGCGTTCAAAAAAGTGTTCGATCGATACCGAAAAGAACTCGTGCTCATTGGCGCATGCATAGGGCCTGAAGAAAGTTTCGCTCCAATTTTCTATCTGGCTGCACACACTGCGGGCATGTGCATCGAATTCTTCAAACAGGTCTTCATCAAATAACGGGTAGTCGGGACTACGAAGCATATTTTCCAATCGCAGGGCGTGGGCCATTTCATGTAGCCCGAGATTTTTGGCATCATTTGGATAGATCATGCCGTCGACGAAGCTTTGCCACGATAAAACGATCACCCCAAATCGAGGATTCACTTCGCCCTTATGGTATCGTCTGAAAAGTACCGAATAATATTCATTGGGATAAACCAGAATCTTGCTGAAATGGCGAAGGTATACATCTGTTAGTCCAAACGTTATCTGGACCGCGGTGGCAGCAATCAGCACCTTGGCCTCAATCGTCACCTCGTCGATGTCACGCGGAATGAACCGTTTTCCGTATAAAAAGTTGCAAACTTTTCTTTCGAATTTGCTTTTATCGGACTCGTTCAGCTTTTGATAGTAGGGGAAATACTTTTGAAGGATCTCGCGATACACGGGAGGAACGGGTAACATCATGCTCTTCAACGGAGCCGCTGCCCGGCCTGCATGGGAATAACCTTCCCTTAGTTCGGATTTAAAATAATAAATAGCAAAAATAACAACGCCTGATGCGGCCAGAAATACAAACATCCCTTAAATCTTTCTCAACAGATTATTGATCGAGCAAGCTTCAATCATCTGTCCCCTTACCTCCTCGATCTTTACTCGTCTCTGCTTCATACTGTCCCGGTCGCGAATAGTAACCGTGTTGTCCTGGAGGGTTTGATGGTCAACTGTAACACAATATGGAGTACCAATAGCGTCCTGGCGCCGATATCTCCTTCCGATGGCGTCTTTGTCCTCATAAAAGCAGCGAAGGTCGAATTTTAATTCGTTCATGATTTCCATTGCTTTTTCGGGAAGGCCGTCCTTTTTCACAAGCGGAAGTATCGCTACTTTGTTTGGCGCTAGCGGCGCTGGAATTCTTAACACTACCCTGTCGCTTCCGTCTTCCAGTTTTTCTTCTGTGTAGGTCTTCGATAGGATGGAAAGGAACATGCGGTCTAAACCAACGGAGGTTTCGACCACGTAAGGGATATAGCTTTGATTGTCTTCTGAATCGAAGTATTGCAGTTTCTTCCCGGAATATTTTTCGTGGTTCTTCAGGTCAAAGTCAGTGCGCGAGTGAATTCCTTCAAGTTCCTTGAATCCCATCGGGAAATTAAATTGAATGTCACACGCCGCGTTTGCATAGTGTGCAAGATTCAGGTGATCGTGATAACGATAGTTCTCCGCCCCAAGACCCAATGCCTGATGCCACTTCATTCTTTTTTCTTTCCAGAACTCGTACCATTTCATTTCCTCCCCTGGCTTGATGAAGAATTGCATCTCCATCTGTTCAAACTCGCGCATGCGGAAAATAAACTGACGAGCGACGATCTCATTACGGAATGCTTTACCGATCTGGGCAATACCGAATGGAATTTTCATCCTTCCGGTTTTTTGAACGTTCAGGAAGTTGACAAAAATCCCTTGAGCTGTTTCCGGCCTCAGGTAGATTTTATTTGCATCTTCGGCAACAGATCCCATTTCTGTCGAGAACATAAGATTGAACTGACGCACGTCGGTCCAGTTTTTCGTTCCTGACACAGGATCAGCGATTTCGAGGTCGATGATAAGCTGTTTCATGGCAGCCATATCGGCGCCACCCATCGCAGCTTTCAGGCGTGCATTCGTTTCATCAATCTTTTTCTGATATTCTAACGTTCTCGCATTGGTCGAAATAAACTTCTCGCGATCGAACGACTCGCCGAATCGCTTTGACGCTTTCTCAACCTCTTTTTCGATCTTGTCCTCGAGCTTGCCTATTGCATCTTCGATCAATACATCCGCGCGATATCGTTTTTTGGAATCTTTATTATCAAGCATTGGATCGCTGAAAGCATCAACGTGACCTGATGCCTTCCATGTGGTGGGGTGCATAAAAATGGCAGCGTCAATCCCAACGATGTTCTCGTGAAGGAGTGTCATGAACTTCCACCAGTACTCCTTGATATTATTTTTCAACTCCGAACCATTCTGACCATAGTCGTACACGGCACCAAGCCCGTCATAAATTTCACTTGAAGGAAAAATAAATCCATACTCCTTTGCGTGGGAGATCACGTTCTTTAAGAGATTGTCGTCCTGATTCGCCATAGAACGGCAAAGATAATATTAGTCGACAGACAGTCGCCAAATTTTGGAAAACTTATACTTAACAGTTGTTAGTTTGTACTGGAAATTGTGGGCAGCTTAATCGTAATAGTGGTACCATGCCCTGGGGTAGAATCCAGTTGGATGGAACCGGAAAGCTTCATCAATGCCTCCTTAACAATGTATAATCCAAGTCCCGACCCTTTGGACTTTTCATTTGCACGATAGAACATTTCGAATATTTTTGAATGGTATTCGCGGTCGATACCTTGTCCGTTATCCTCTACCTTAATGCAAAATACACGTCCACTTACCTGGTAACGCAATCGAATATATTGGTCTTTCTTGCGACTGTCATGATATCGCACGGCATTCGATATCAGGTTTCCGATGATCACCTGTAACCTGTTCCTGTCAGATTCAATGGTGAGGTCTGATGGGATGTCGATTTCGAACTTTATATTCTCAGCTTCAGGCGAAAACTTCAGATTCTCCCACACTTCAAGTGCCAGCGAAAAGATATTTACTTTTTCCTTCTTGATCTCAAGCCTGTTGTTCCTGGAGTAATCTGTTATGTCTTTTATAAATCTGTCCAGCGAAAGCACCCGATCCCTCATCATGCCGAGGTACTTTGCTACATCTTCAGGACTATGACTCCGTTCCGTGATGTTGATCAAGCCCATTACGGAAGTTAAAGGAGCACGAAGATCATGGGAAGTACTGTAGACAAACCTGTCAAGCTCAGTGTTGGTCTTGCTCAGCAGGTTATTGTTTTCTACCAGCTGCAATGCATTGTGGTGATTTAGACTTATCAAAAGGTATACGGACATCACAGCTGCAGGAAGTGCCGCCGAAAAATTCAATACGACAAAAAAGGTGAGGGTCTCATCGTTGTAAACTCGTTCAGGAAGAATACTGAAGTCGACGAAATAAGCTATTACAAACAGCACATAGGTAAACACCGCGAAAAGTATTGAGATGAGGCGCTTTTTGTAGTTAAAGACGGCAAAGGCCGCGATGGAATTCACAATAAAAAATATGAACGCACCGGTATTGGGTGATTCGCTGGCCGCAAGCAGATAAAGAGTAATATTTATTGTTGGAAGGAGAAAATAGTTCGCAAGGCAATGGTTACCGTGACGATGGATTGCAATCGAAATACCAAGCAATAAAATGGCCCCCAGGAAGACCGGTATGTTTCCATATGTTCCAAGTGCAATATCAAAGATCATGTAGATCAGGCATAACAACATGCCGATCATTGCAAATTGTCCAGACAACATTGCCTGCTTAAACTCACCGTAGGATTCGATATACCTATCTTCCCCGATAATCAGATCCCGAACCCATTTCTTAAACCACATTCCCGCTCTAAATTTGAGTGTGCAAAAATGCTTTTTTCTTTAAAACGGCTTTTTTGCATTACGAGCAGCAGGGTATTCGTGCAAGTTTTTTCTAAAAAAATAAGAATAATGTACAGCGCAAGGACTGTGTCATCGTTTTGATACCGTATTTTGCGTTGTTCCACTTCGGAATAGCATAATATTGGATATCTTTCTACACTGCATGATCCCAATAATTCGAAAAATAGGATTAGCCATTGCATTCTCCCCTCGCATTGAAGCGTTGCTGGCCGAGGCAGCACGTTTAAAAAAAATGTGGGACGCGGAATTGTTGCTGATACACGTAGGTAACAGGGGGAAGGAACTGGAGGAAAGGCTACAACAACTTCTGGAATCAGCGGGATTGTCGGGGGAAAATTCAGTAAAGATTTTTTGGGAGACGGGCAAACCCAGCGAACGAATCCTCAGCACGTGCCGAAAAGAGGGGATAGACCTTCTGATTGCCGGCGCTTTAAAAAAAGAAAATCTTGTTCAGTACTATCTCGGCACCGTAGCAAGGAAGATATTGCGAAAGGCTGACTGTTCAGTATTGCTGTTAACGAATCCATCTAAAACGCCTCATCCTTTTAAGAACATAGTTGTCAATGCTGATAACAGTCCATTCGTTGAAGAGGCAATCGTCACGGCGTGTCACGTCGGCTTAAAAGACAGAGCAGACTGGCTGCATGTTGTGAGGGAAATAAAAATGTATGGACTTACCATGACTGTGTCTGAACGGTATTCGGAAGAAGAGTACGAGAACGTTAGGCAGAATCTGGTCAAGGACGAAATAGCAAACGTTGAAAAGATCCTTCAGCGTGTTCCCCATGAAGGACTTAAGGTTAACATTAAAGTAGTCTCCGGAAAATCAGGGTTTGAGCTTGCTCAGTTCGCTCAACGAAAGCAAGCCGACTTGCTGGTCGTCGGCGCTCCGTCCAGAAGGTTTTCCTTGTTCGACCGCGTGTTTACGCATGATCAGGAGTACATCTTCGCTGACCTGCCGTGCAATCTGCTTATCGTCAATCCACGAAAGGAGGCCGGTCGTGGGTAAACTAGGACACGCCGATGTAGTGCATCTCCTCGTACAGCTCAGCGTTATGTTGGTGATGGGCCGATTGTTTGCTGAGCTCCTCAGAAAAATGAATCAACCCGCCGTTATCGGAGAGATCCTCGCGGGGATTCTGCTTGGACCTACCGTATTAGGAATGTTAAAGCCCGATTGGTTTGAAGCACTTTATCCAGCAGGTGCTGTCGCCGGCGTTGTTCTCTCGGGATTTGTTCAGGTAGCTGTGATCATGCTGCTGTTTATCGCAGGCCTGGAAGTTGATTTGCATATTGTCTGGCAACAGGGACGACAAGCATTGACGACTAGTCTTTTTGGATTAATAATTCCGT
>DASVBA010000695.1:0-4599 GCA_036376095.1 Chryseolinea sp. | reverse complement strand
CAACGCTCCAACTTCAAGTACGTCGTCGTTGTGTTGCACTTCTAGAATGATAACTTTCGTGTGCTTGTTGATCCTGGTTGCACCGAGCTCGATCTTCTTTGCCAGGTCGACCACCGGTATCACATTTCCCTCGAGGCTGATGGCGCCGGCAATAAAATCCGGGGCCTTCGGAACCTTCATCAACTTCTGGAGACTGATCACCCGAAGGACGTTGTCGACATCAATTCCGAACAACTCTTTGCTCAGGGTGAACAGTAAGCATGGCATTTCGTTTTTCATAGCTGAAAGTTTGTTTTGATAGCCTGCTATTTTGCACTACCGTTACCGTTGTGCTCTTTTTCTGTTGCGCTTTCGGCAAGTTTTTCTGTGAAGTCGTCGCCGTCGAAGTCTTCAAGCTTTATCGCCGGACCACCAAAAGAGTCTTCGACATGAAGTGATTTGCTGGTTGACTTTGTGGCAGGCTTTACACTGCTTACAGTTGTCGCCTGTTCATATGTCTTACTGCTGGCGTTTGCTTCATCTGTTTCATTAAGGATCGATTTAAGCTGTTCGATCTGACTGATTATACGTTCACGCTGGTACAATACTTCACCTTTCTTATCCAGTTTGAAGAACGATACAGTCTCCTTCAATTTTGCAGACTGGTTATTGAAGTTGGTTGACGCAGAAGCCAATTCTTCCGATGAAGAAGCATTCTGCTGAGTCACCTGGTTCAATTGCGCCAATGCCACGTTGATCTGCTCAGCACCGGAACGTTGCTCTGCGCTGGAGGATGATATCTCGCGAACAAGGTTGAATGACTTCTGAACATCGGGAGCAAGCTCATCGAGCAGGTGTCCTGAATTTTCAGCTTCTTTTATCGTGTTCTTTGACAGTTCAATGATCTCTACGGCAGCGCCTTGACTTCTTTCAGCAAGCTTGCGCACTTCGTTGGCAACAACAGCGAAGCCTTTTCCGTGCTCACCGGCGCGGGCTGCTTCTACAGCTGCGTTAATGGCAAGCAGGTTGGTCTGATCGGATATCTCACTGATAATTTCAATCTTCTCAGTGATATCGCGAATGGATTGGAAAGCTTTCTGCGTAGCATCACGAACCACTTTCATTTTGTCTGCAGCACCTTTGGTCATTTCCTCAGCTTGGGCTGCATTGTCGGCGTTCTGATTAATATTACTTACCATTTGCTCAACAGAAGATGAGATCTCCTCAAGGGAACTTGCTTGTTCTGTCGCTCCACCGGCAACAACCTGCGAGCTTTTGCTGATCTCGTACGAACCGAATGAAATTTCTTCAGCGCCTTTTGAGATATCCTGAGAGATCTCAGTAAGTTTCCTGATCATGTTCTTTAATGCATTATCAAGTTGACCGTCCTTCAATTTGGTCTTTGAGGCATCTTGTGCACTGTATAATTTTCCTCGGGATACGAGGTTTGCAACTTCAACACTGTTATTGAGGTTGATGATGAGGTCGTTAACCGAACGTTGCGTTTCACCCAGTTCATCGGTTGAGTTAACTGCAAGGGGAGGAGGAATGATACCTTCTGATAATTTTACCGCAGCCTCCCTGATACTAAGAATATTTGTCGTAAGACGCTTAGAGAATTGAGTTGCAATGACGATACCTATCACCAACTCGATAGCAAACACAATTATGAACGTTAGTATTGTCTGGAATACGATTTCTTCAGTTGTGGTCTGAACGATTGCTTCGAGCTTGTCCAGCGCTGGTTCGATCTTGTGAACGTTCGCACGCATCTCGCCCATAAGACCTGACGTTTCATTGAATCCTATAGCTTCTTCCAATGCGATAACGTCATTGAATTTCGCTTCATAGGTGGCCAATTTTTCTTTGATGGCGAGGGCGCTGGTGCTATTACCTAATTCGGCGTTGAATTTCTCCAGCTCTTTGTGGAACTTCTCCACGGTCTCCATGTTTTTGCGGAGGAAGAAGTCTTTTTCATGCCTGCGAAGAGTGAGGAGGCGTACTTCGTTGATGTCGAATTCGGATTTTTCAACAGCGTGTATAGCTTTACGCAATTCACCTTCCAGACCCTGGTCCAAATAACCGCGCTGATGATAAGATTTGACAATCTTTCCGAAAGTATTATGATAACCCTTGAGATTTTTGCTAAGCTCGACGAGCTCCTCTTTGATGTCCAACTTTGTTGACCAGCGGCTTTCAATAAGGTATGACAGGAGAGAATCCTGGTCAAGCATCAACTGGTCTATGGAAGCAGAGTACTTACTTTCTCCGGAAGCCATGAACTTTTCGTTGGTGAGTTCGCGCATGAGGAAGTCCTTTTCCGCTTTGCGCATCTTAAGCACCATCTCGTTGATGTTCTTGAAATTTTCCTTTATGCCGCCGATCTCCTGGACGCGACTAATGGAATAATATCCCCATCCCGCCAGGATGCTGGACAGGAAAAGTACAGCACAAAATGCAAGAAGGAGTTTCCCCTTGATCTTGTTCAATTGAAATAGATTCGCTTTCATTTTTGTTTTATGTTATAGTCTTTTAATTGGTATTGATAGCTCAGTTGTTT
Source organism: Chryseolinea sp. (assembly GCA_036376095.1). Taxonomy (GTDB): domain Bacteria; phylum Bacteroidota; class Bacteroidia; order Cytophagales; family Cyclobacteriaceae; genus Chryseolinea. Next base: position 2,060 of record DASVBA010000695.1, on the reverse strand, counting down.
TGAATTGGACCTGTTGCTTTTTCAATTTTTTCGAAAAAATCGTCGGAGCGATAAGGCTTTTTGATCCACGCGAAGAGGCCGGCTTTCTGCGCAGTCTCCATCTTCTGATAACTTAATTCGGTAGTGAGGAAGATCACTGGAATGTTCGCCGTAGTGGGGTTGTCTTTGATCTTCTTCAATAAGTCGTAGCCAGTACAGTCGGGCATGTTGTAGTCGGTGAGAACGAGGTTCACGTTGCCGGACCTTTCGGTAAGTATCTTGTAGGCTTCTGTCCCATTGGAAGCTCCAAGAGTCGAATAACCCTTCCGCTGAAGAGTCGAACAGACGAAATTCCGTATGCTGGCAAAATCGTCGACTACTAAAATGGTTTTTTGCATCGGTTCGTGTGATATAGTAGTCAAATGTATTCTGGTATCGCCTCTATGTTAAGTGCGGGCGTATACGCGGCGGTACCAAATGAGTAAGTGGAGAGGATTGTTTAACGCGGCAAAGCCAATGCTTTCGTTTGCAGACCGCAAGTAGAAAGTCTAGTCTAACGGACGTTTGGGGGGATGTCGTCCGAAAAATGTACGCGGAGGATCTGTGCTTTGAGCTGGCGAACTACAGTCAATGATTATCCGAGACGGGTAGAACAAGACAAATGTTCTGCTCGTCGTCATTGATGAAGTTGATTTGAAGACTGGCATTCATCTTTTGGGCGATCTTTTGAGCTGCATAATAATGGATCAACTGCGAATAGGTAACAGCATTTGAATAAAGGGGTGCCTTGTGACGGATCGCCTGCATCAGCTGATAACTTCCCAGAAATCCTTTTGAGTCGATTATCATCCGAATACTGTTGGGTTCAGTTGTAATCGATACGGCCATGCTGTTTATTTCAGATTTTGGCAATGCAAGCAGGTAAAGGACAAGATTATTCAGTAACGACTTTACCAGCTCATCGTTGATCCCCTTATAGATAACCGCGTTTGAGCTGAAGTGGAAATGGATATCATCGATGGCATGATTTTCTTCAAGTGTTGACCGTATGGAGGATTCCAGGGCACAGCTGTTCAGATCTTCAACTTGAATGTCACCGCGGCCGGCTTCTGAAAGGTAGTGCAATCCAAACAACCTGTCGTCCATTTTAAGGGCGTGTGCGTTGATCATTTCGACAATATTCAACATTTCTTCCATCGGCGGCTTTAACTTCATCAGGTTGACAAGTCCGCGAATAGTTGCTAGCGGGCCGCGAAGGTCGTGTGACGCACGATAGACAAATTCATCAAGTTCATTGCGGCTGCTTTCGAGCTGCTTGTTTAACTGGTTGATCTCGTCAAGCTGCTTAACTCTGAGAATTATATATCCGCTGAAATCACTGATCAGTCCGAGGTAAAAACCGGTCAGTTGACAGGATATAGGTCCAAAACCCTTCGTTTTTATGAAGGTAATAGTACCCTGTTCACAAAAACCGTTCATGAGTTTTTTCTTTAGAGTTTCCTGAAGTGACCCTGCTAACGATAGAAAGTCCAGTGGTTTTCCTTCCAAATCTGTTCCCTCAAAGCCAGTAATTTTGGTTATACTATCGCTGATCGCGGAGATAAAAAAGTTGTCATCAACAACTATCGCGTCTGTAAAGATCGCTGTGAGGTTCTTTCGAATAGTGCTTTCCGATATAAGCCTGTAGGTGATATCAGGTTGCTCCATTGTTTTTTTATAGGTGCTGATTCTGATACAATAATAGGCTTAGCAACAATTCAGAAATATCCTAAGTGAATAAATGGGGTGTTTAACTGTGCAAGTGGTGGATTTTATTGCGCGGATGAATACTGCGGTCCTTAACAATCACTAACCGCGACTGCCGATGCGTTCCATAAAAGCTTCTTTCTTACGCCTTGAAACATCAATGGTGCTGTTATCGCTCATAACAACATACCCACCTTCACCGCGGACGTAACTTTTTATGCAGTTAAGATTGATGAGGAACGAATGATGGATCCGAAAGAAATCACGGGTGTTGAGAATGTCTTCATATTCCTTTAATTGTCTGCTAACGAGATGTTTCTTTCCATCAATCATAT
>DASVBA010000687.1:0-18356 GCA_036376095.1 Chryseolinea sp. | reverse complement strand
ATAGGCGTTCTTCATTTTCCTGCATTCCTGTTCGTAGTTCTCCGGCAGTTGATTTCAGGATCTATGCTTGCTATTATCATGCTCTCGATCGGTAAGGCGGCATGGCCAAGCCGTGACAACATCATACGACAGGCAATCGCAGGTTTCTTCATGATAACGATGGGCAACGGATTGGTCGCCTACGCGGAAATACTTATACCGAGTGGCGTAGCGGCCATCATCTGTTCGCTTATGCCGATGATGGTTATACTCACCAACCTTACAGTTAATCGAGAGGAAAAGCCAACCATTCCAATCGTTTTGGGAGTGATGGTCGGCCTGGTGGGTATCATCATGATCTTTGGTCAGCACATTGAAGAGTTTGCAAACATTCAATACCAGGTCGGTATCGCACTGATCTTCCTTGCAGTTGTGTGCTGGGCTGGTTGCAGTGTCTGGCTGAAAAGAAAATCAGAAGGCAATCTTTTTATTAACGCATCGCTTCAAATGTTTTTCGGTGGCGTGTGGACAATTCCACTCTCCCTTCTCTTTGACGATTTCAGTATCATCAGCTGGTCGGCGGAAGCATTCTATTCTCTCGCATACCTCATCGTATTTGGATCCGTCATCGCCTACGCCTGTTACTCGTACGCGCTGCGAAAACTTCCAATGACGATCTTGTCGCTGTATGCATATGTTAATCCGGTAGTGGCCGTAATTCTTGGATGGTTGATATTAGATGAAAAGCTTAATGCGTTAATAGTGGCTGCCATCGGTGTAACGGTTGCAGGTATATACATCGTTAACCGCGGATATTATCTTAGTAAATTGTGGAAAACGCAATTTTCGCGATAACAGCAGTCAGGTTTTGCGTCGGCCGATTCGTCACGATCAAAAAATAGGATGCCCTCTGTGATAACAATGCTCGAATATACTTCCTTCTATCAGCCGTGGTTTGAAAAACTCAACCGCCACTGGATCGAACAGTACTTTTGGATGGAGCCGATCGACGTCGCAGTCCTCCAGGATCCGGAAAGTCACATCATAAACAAGGGTGGAGCCATACTCATGGCAAGTGTGGATGACGAAATTGCAGGAACCGTGGCACTGAAGTATGTTGAGCCAGGTGTTTATGAATTCACAAAAATGGCCGTGGACGAAAAATTCCAGGGACAAAAAGTCGGTTTAGCGCTGGCGGAAGCGGCCATTGAAAAAGCGCGGACGTTAGGCGCCAAAAAGATCATTTTGTACTCAAGCACAAAGCTGATTCCGGCGCTGAGCCTTTACCGCAAACTTGGCTTTGTTGAGATCCCTTTGGACGGACCGTATAAAAGAAGCGATATTAAAATGCAGCTGAACTTGAGCACCAATGAGCGATAATATCAGGATCAGAACCGCATCATTAGAGGATGCCAGACTTCTCGCCGAGCTGGGTGCAAAAACCTTTCGCGATACCTTCATATCGTCAAACACAGATGAAGATATGAAGCTATACCTCGAAAAAAACTTTTCCACCGAACAGCTCGAACGTGAACTCAAGGAAGCAGGAACAATTTTCATAATTGCTGAAGTCTCCGATAAAGCTGTAGGATATGCGAAGATGCGAAGAGCCGAGGTGCCCCAAGGACTGAACGAGCGTAATCAAATTGAAATTGAACGGATTTACTCAGCCAAGGAGTATATCGGGAAGGCAGTGGGCAAAACCTTGATGGAGGCTTGCTTGACCGTTGCGAAAAAAGCGGGTCACAAAGTGGCATGGCTCGGAGTATGGGAACATAACCCCAGGGCTATTGCTTTTTATGAGAAGTGGGGATTCATTCAATTCGGAACTCATCCGTTTCTGTTGGGGACCGACCTTCAGACCGATATTCTCATGAAAAAAGAGTTGGTATAACCAACGAATTGTTTGGAATTCAGATTCAGCAACTACACTCATGAAAAAATTGGAATGGTTCGAGCGTAAATTCACTTTTGGTCTCCCCACGGGTATGCTTCCTTTTTATCTCGAAAGACTACAGGGAACCATAAACCGGATCGAATCAAAGGTAAACGGAGTCGGCGAAGAGATGCTTTCGCATAAGCTGGATAACAAATGGTCTGTAAAACAAAACATCGGGCACCTCGCAGAAGTTGATGAGATTGCCATAAAAAGAATAGATGAAATGATCCGGGGCGTATCTCCTATGTCCCCGGCGGTTTTTGAACCGCGTGGCGACTATAACCAACAATCCGTAGCGGAAGTGATCGCCTATTTTCAAAAGACCCGTACTGCAAATGTTAACCGGTATAGTGAATTGACTTCTGATGAACTGGAAAGATCATCATTACACCCAAGGCTAAAAGTAACAATGACACCGGTTGATCTTGCGTGGTTTGACGCCGAACACGACGACCATCATCTGGTAAGGATCAATGAAATTATTTCTGTGCTGTTGAAAAGAAACTAGCGGCGGCCGACTATTCGAGCATGGACTATGGACCAACTAACCATCGACTAACATGTATGTACCCAAACAATTCCGGAACAACGATGCCTCTACAATCAACGACTTCATAAGACATCATGGCTTTGGGATCCTCGTGAGTCAGTCCGATACCCGGATGGTGGCGACGCACATACCGCTGGAGCTCTCCGAAGACGAGACAAAATTAATTGGCCACATCGCCAGGGCGAATCCACAATGGAAAAATTTCAGCAACAATGCGGAAGTAATGATCATTTTTCCGGGACCGCATGCCTATGTATCTTCTTCATGGTATGATCACGAAAATGTCCCCACCTGGAATTATATAGCTGTCCATGTCTACGGAAGGATTAAGGTCATTGAAGGTGAGCAAGTTTACGCTGCCCTCAAACAACTTGTCGACAAGTACGAAAAGACGTCCGAATACCCCGTGTCGATTGAAAAAATGTCAGCGGAGTATGTTCGGCAACAGATTAAAGGCTTGGTCGCATTCGAAATAGATATTACTTCGATTGAAGCCGCTTACAAGCTGTCGCAAAACCGGGACAAGAAGAATTACCTGAACGTTATAAATGAATTGGAAAAGCGAGGCGATAATGATTCAAAGTCAGTAGCCGCAGAAATGAAAAAGATCGAAAAGTAAACATGATGAATCCACAACTATCCAATGACAAGACCAACGTCAGGGAAATACTTGATGCGACGAGGTTGCTGGCCGAGAAATACCTTGACAAGCAAAACGACCTTCCCCCTGGCAGGTTTATCAATGACATCACGCTGGAAAGTTTACCACGACAGGGGATCGGAGCAAAAGCCGCGTTAAGTTATTTTGAGTCAAACTTTGCAGATAAGATTACCAACAGTGCAGGGCCAAGATATTTTGGATTCGTGACAGGCGGATCAACTCCCGCTGCACTGGCTGGCGACTGGCTGGTGAGTGCATACGACCAAAATGCGTGTGGAAGCAATGATTCAATCGCGCCACAGCTTGAACGTCAAACCATCCACTTCCTTAAAGAAATGTTTCGCCTGGATGCCGTATACTTCGGAACATTTGTAACAGGAGCTACAATTTCAAACTTCACGAGTCTTGCATTAGCCAGGCAGTGGGTCGGTGAGCAGCACAATATCGATTTCAGCACTGAGGGGCTCAGTTCTTCGACATCAATAAAGGTCGTGAGCGGTACACCTCATTCGAGCATTATTAAATCGCTTTCAATGCTTGGCCTTGGTCGTAAGTCAATGATAAGGATTGACACATTGCCTGACAGAGAAGCCATCGATATCCAGGCGCTTGAAAATTATTTGCGTGAACATCGGGAACCGCTAATTGTAGTTGCTAATGCAGGTACCGTTAATACGGTGGACTTCGATGATCTCGAAGCAATAGGAAAGCTCAAGTCAACGTATAATTTCTGGCTTCATGTGGATGCCGCTTTCGGAGGTTTTGCGGCGTGTTCACAAAAGTTTGACCATTATGTGAATGGAATCAATCATGCAGACAGTATTACGATCGATGCCCACAAATGGCTCAATGTTCCCTACGATGCCGCGATGCAATTCACACGGCATAAAGACCTGCAGCTAAAGGTGTTTCAAAACAGTGCTGCCTACCTCGGTGATCCTGGAAAAAGCCCGGACTTTTTTCATTACACCCCGGAAAACTCAAGACGTTTCAGGGCGCTTCCATCATGGTTTACCCTTATGGCCTATGGCAGCGATGGCTATCGCGAAATTGTCGAGCGCAATTGCAGAGCCGCTCATCGGCTGGGCGAACTTATCAAGCGTTCAGAGAACTTCCTTCTCCTGGCGCCGGTCCGTTTGAATGTGGTCTGTTTTACATTGTCTCATGCCAACGTTTCCGCTGATGAAATTCGTACGTTTCTCAATTCCGTTCGGGACGATGGCCGGGCATTCTTCACTCCTACGTTATATAAAGGGACAAATGCGATCCGCGCCGCAGTTTCAAACTGGTTGACCGAAGAAGATGATATTGAAATGGCCTATTGCGCACTGAACGATGTTCATAAGGCGCTATATAACCGCAAACCCGATGTTACCGTTTTATCGTAACCGACCGGAAATGAACTGGGTTAAACACAAAATCCCAGGACTGGCACGGATTATTAAAAGATAATTATGAAATTCACTCCTTAAAGTATATTGACTATGACAACGACGACGACCACTTTCACGACCAAGCGCACTCCGAAATCAAGGATCAGTGAAGTTGATTTTAACAACCTGGAGTTTGGCAAGTATTTATCTGATCACATGCTCATGGTCGACTTCCTAAATGGTAAGTGGCAGGAACCTTCGATCATTCCTTTTGGTGATATCCCGATGTCGCCGGCAATGCTTGCGCTTCATTACGGGCAGTCCGTATTTGAAGGAATGAAAGCATTCAAGAACAAGAACGGTGACATTTGCATCTTCCGTCCCCATAAACACAGTGAACGATTGAACAAGTCGTTGTCCAGAATGTGTATGCCTGAGATCCCTGAGGAGCTATTCATTCAATGTTTACATGCAATCGTGGAGACGGATCAAAACTGGATACCAACCAGCGAGGGAACATCTCTTTACATAAGGCCGGTGGTATTCGCGTATGAGCCAAGGTTAGGCGTGAAGATCGCCGATCACTTTAAGTTCTTTATTCTTACAAGTCCTGCAGGAGCGTATTTCAGCAAACCGGCGCGCTTGAAGGTTGAAGAAAAGTTTGTTCGCGCTGCCGAAGGCGGTACTGGTTTTGCGAAGTGCGCCGGAAACTACGGGGGAGCATTCTATCCTACTCAGATGGCGCGTCAGGAGGGTTTTGATCAGGTTTTGTGGACCGACGCCAATGAGCACAAGTACATTGATGAAGCTGGTGTGATGAATGTAATGTTCGTGGTAGATGGAAAAGTAATAACCCCTAAGTTATCGTCAGCTTTGCTTGATGGCGTAACCCGTGATACAATCCTTACCCTTGCTCCGTCTTTAGGAGTAACTGTTGAACAACGGAAGGTCAGCGTTGCCGAAATAGAGGAAGCATTGAAGAAAGGAACGCTTACGGAAGCTTTTGGAACGGGTACGGCAGCCGTAGTATCTCCCATAGCAACGATAAATATTCACGGAAAAGATTACAACATTCCTGCCGCAGGCCCGGAGAGCTTTCAACTGCGTGCAAAAGAAAAGTTAAATAACATCCGCCTGGGATTTGAACCTGATGTCCACGGCTGGAACTACATTATTTCAACTCACTGACATCGATACCGCCACCACTATCCAGCGGAGCGTTTGAAACTTGACCATCAGACGCTCCACTTATATCTCATCTTTATTCCAGGCTTCTTATATGAGAGCAGTTTTCTTCAAAGGCAAAGATCAGCCACTTGTAGTACAAGAGATCAAAAAATTCAAACCCGTAAAGGATCAGGTTCTCATCAGACTTCACAATGCAGCCATAAACCATAGGGATATTTGGACCTGGCGCGAACAAACCACCGTGCCGGCTGATGGTGTAATTCTCGGGTCAGATGGCTGTGGAGTTATCGAAAATGTTGGCGAGGATGCCGATCCGTTGTTGATCGGAATGGAGGCTATCATCAACCCCAGCCTTGAATGGGGCACCAATCCAATCGTTCACGGGAATTCATTTAAGATCCTCGGTTATCCCGACAATGGAACATTCAGTGACTACATCGTCATTTCAAAAAAATACGTATTCGAAAAACCGGAACACCTGACGTATGCTGAATCTGCCGCCGTTCCGTTGTCTGGTCTTACGGCCTACCGCGCCCTGTTTTCGAAAGCCAGGTTGCGGGCAAAGGAAAAAGTATTGATAACCGGTATTGGTGGAGGTGCCGCTTTGTGGGTTCTTCAATTTGCCGTCGGTTATCAGGCGCGCGTATACGTTACTTCCGGCTCAGACGAAAAGCTCGCGAAAGCGAAAGAGCTCGGTGCACTTGGCGGATTTAACTACAAAGATCCCGAGTGGGCGCAAAAAGCCTTGAAAGAATCAGGTGGCGGTTTCGACATTATTATCGACAGCGCGGGCGGTAAAGAGTTTTCCAAACTCATCGAACTCGCGTTGCCGGGAGGTCGTATTGTCAACTTTGGACGGACAGCAGGAAATATCACAGATATCTCAACGCGGTTGCTATATTGGAAACAACTTTCCATCCATGGCACCACGATGGGTACCCGGGACGAGTTCCTTTCCATGCTTGACTTTCTGGAAAGCCGTAACATAAAACCTGTGATCGATAAGATCTTCACCCTTGAGCAAATAGCCGAAGCAGTTCAGCGAATGGAGCAAGGTGATCAGTTCGGGAAGATTGTTTTACAGATATCCAACGGCAAATGATGTCGGGAGAAGTTTTGTACCGGAGCAATGTAAAGATCTCGGCAGATGAATTCATCGATCTGCTCAAGCGTTCCACGCTCGCCGAAAGAAGACCTGTTGATGATAAAGATCGAATTCAGAAAATGCTCGACCACGGGAATGTTCTTGTCACGGCATGGAAGGAGAATAAATTAGTGGGTGTCTCCCGGGCGCTAAGCGATTTCTCCTTTTGTTGTTACCTGTCAGACCTGGCCGTGGATGAAAAATTTCAAAAACAAGGTATAGGCAAAACTCTTATCGACGAGACTCACAAAGCCGCAGGACTTCAAACGATGCTCATCTTGTTAGCCGCTCCTGCTGCCGCCCAATACTATCCAAGGATCGGAATGGAACGATTCACGGATTGTTTTATCATTCGGAAAAAAGTTAATTAAACATGGCCAGCTTTAACATCACTGAAAAGACAAACATAACACGTCTTCCAAAACGCGGCGTTTACGATAAGGATCAGATATCCAGCATACTCGACGAAGCACTGTTTTGCACCCTGGCTTACGTAAGAGACACATCAACCGGTGCGATGCCCTTCCAGATCCCTACAGGGTTTTGCAGGATCGGTGATAAGATATACGTGCACGGTTCAGTGGGAAGTTTTTACATGCGCGAGCTAGCCGATAAAAATCAATCCGTTTGTATAAGCGTGACTTTAATGGATGGACTGGTACTGGCACGGTCTGCGTTCCATCATTCTGTTAACTATCGATCAGTAGTGATCTTTAGCAACGCTGAAAAGGTTACAGACAACAATGAGCTATACACTGCTTTGGAAGTATTTACCAATAAGATGCAACCAGGAAGGTGGGATGCTGTACGCAAACCTTCATCAGGCGAATGGAAAGCTACAATGGTGCTTTCCTTCAACATTGAAGAGGCGTCCGCTAAAGTACGAACAGGACCACCGCTCGACGACGATGAAGATTATTCTCTGGACATCTGGGCCGGCGTTATACCTTTAAAGCAAGAACGAAAACAACCAATCCCTGATGATAAACTGAAGCAGGGAATCTTATTGCCCGATTATCTGAAATAATAAATGCCTTACTCAATAAAAAAACACCTGGCGTATAACGAATGGGCCAACACCAAGATCGCAGATGTACTGCGCGAAGTAGAAGACCAGATCTTCTTCCAGGATAAAAAGAGCAGTTTCCCTTCAATTGCCAAAACAGTACTGCATATCTGGGATGCTCAACACATCTGGGTAAAAAGAATGCAAGGACATACCCAGAGCAAGTGGCCATCTGCCGGCTTTAAAGGAAGTAAAGATGATTCCTTGAATGGATTGATCGAATCATCATCCGAGTTATCAGCTTTTCTTCTGGGAAAACCTAAGTCATTTTTGTCAACTCTTTACGCTTACAAGAACATGAAAGGTGATCCCTTTGAAAACACCTATGAGGACACACTGTTTCATGTCGTTAATCACGGCACTTACCACCGGGGACAGATTATCACTATGTTGCGTGAAGCGGGCCTGAAACAACTCCCGAGCACTGATTTGATTCACTACCTTAGATCTGTTTCCAAATGAAGATCGATCATGTTGCGTTGTGGACGTTTGATCTCGAGAGAGCAAGGATCTTCTATGAAAAATATTTTGACGCAAAATCGGGTGCTAAATATTTCAATCCCAAAAAGGATTTCGAATCATACTTCTTATCCTTTAAAGACGGTTGTCGGTTGGAGATCATGCAGATGCCTGGAATTATCCCACTGGATCGCCAGGGAAAACAGCACAGTGGCCTTATCCATTTCGCCATTTCTGTAGGCGACAAAGCTACGGTTGAGACATTGACTGAAAAGCTTAGAGCGGATGGATACGAAATTGCCGGAGAACCACGGCTTACGGGTGATGGTTATTACGAAAGCGTCGTTCTCGACCCGGATGGAAACCTTATAGAAATAACAATTTGATTTTTTACCTTCGCTTCCTGTTGTAAAGACAGTAACGATCCAAGGATATGAAAAAACAATCACGCAGAAAATTTGTGGCAAGCGCCGTTGCTTTGGGAACGAGTGCTGTTGCTACCGGGATGCCGACTATGGAATCAAAAGATAAAAAACAGCTAGTGCATCATGTGTTCTTCTGGTTGAAGAACCCTGACTCGAAGGAAGATCTTGCCAAACTTCTCGCAGGCCTTCAAACATTGAGAAAGATTGAAACAATTCGCAAGATAAACATCGGCGTGCCCGCATCTACCGAAAAAAGAGATGTGGTGGAAACGACATATCACGCATCGGAACTTATGTTCTTCGATGATCTTGCCGGGCAGAAAACGTATCAGGATCATCCCATACATCAGAAGTTTATCGCTGATTGTTCCCATTTATGGGAAAAGGTGATAGTGTATGATTCTATGGACGTGTAATTAGTTGATAGTTACTTCGTTTCCGCTACCAATCACTCGTTAGCGCAGCAAAAATTTATTGATATTCTATTGATGCACGCGTTAACTTTTTTGATCTTCGTGGATCAAAAGTGCCCTCTTAATAGTTTACATTTTTAGATTTAAGTACATCTCGAATGAGATGAATTAATAATATCGGAACTTTGCACCCCGCCCCGTCCCTAAATCAGGACGGGGCGGTTTCATTTTTAACTGTATAGAGCAAACTAACAGTTGTTACAAGCTCAAATTAATAGTCGTCTAGAATTACATGATCCAACATCGAAAAACACTTTTTGATAAAATATGGGACGCCCATATCGTAAAAAGCAGTGAAGGTTACCCGGATGCGCTCTACATCGACCGCCATTTTATTCACGAGGTCACAAGCCCCCAGGCATTCGACGGTCTTCGTAAGCGGAACGTAAAAGTTTTCAATCCTTCGCGCACGACAGCGACTGCCGATCACAACGTACCCACTAAGGATCAACATCTTCCTATAAAGGAGGCCTTATCACGACATCAGGTTGAAACGTTACGAAAGAATTGTGGCGAGTTTGGCGTTGAACTTTATGATCTGGGTCATCCCTACCAGGGTATAGTTCATATAATTGGTCCCGAGTTAGGACTTACACTTCCGGGCATGACAATAGTATGTGGCGATAGTCATACATCAACGCACGGTGCATTTGGTAATATTTCTTTCGGAATAGGTACGAGTGAGGTAGAACAGGTACTGGGAACGCAATGCGTTCTGCAATACAGACCTAAGACCATGCTCATTGAAATCAACGGCAAGCTTAGTAAAGGGGTCGTCGCAAAAGATATCATCCTGTATATCATATCTAAGCTTTCTGCCAGCGGCGCGACGGGATACTTCGTGGAATATGCAGGCGAAGCGATCAGGAACCTTTCCATGGAAGCGCGCATGACAATATGCAACATGAGCATAGAGATGGGTGCACGCGGAGGGCTAATTGCTCCAGATCAAACTACGTTCAACTACATTAAAGGAAGAAGATTTGCGCCACAGGGTGAAACCTTCGAACGCCTTGTCGAACAGTGGCGCCAGCTGAAGACTGATGAAGGCGCTCAATATGATCGGGTGGAAAAATTTGACGGAACAGACATCGCGCCAATGATCACCTATGGCACAAATCCTGGTATGGGAATAAAGGTGACCGATCGGATTCCAACGGTCAACGAACTGAAAGATATCAGCGAGCAAACATCATTCACCAAATCGCTGGACTACATGGGTCTCGAACAGGGATCAGCTATCCTTGGAAAAGCTGTCGATTATGTCTTTATCGGAAGTTGTACGAATGCCCGCATCGAAGATCTGAGAATGGTCGCATCTATTGTTAAAGGCAAGAAGAAAGCATCTAATGTTGAAGTGTGGGTCGTTCCTGGATCAAAGCAGGTTGAGAATCAGGCAAGAGAAGAAGGTCTGGATAAGATCTTTGAAGCGGCTGGCTTCCAATTGAGACAACCGGGATGTTCCGCCTGCCTTGGTATGAACGAAGACAAGATCCCCGCTGGCAAATATTGTATCAGTACATCCAATCGCAACTTTGAAGGACGGCAGGGACCTAAGTCACGAACATTCCTTGCAAGCCCGCTAAGTGCCGCAGCAGCAGCGATTACCGGCAAAGTAACGGACATACGCGAACTAACGGATAGTTTCTGAAGATCAATAAGACACGATTAACTATTAACGGATAACGGACAACGATCCCCGATGAGCAAAGAAAAATTCATAACGTTAAAGAGCACAGCGGTTCCCCTGGCGATTGAAAATATCGATACTGACCAGATCATACCGGCTCGGTTCCTGAAGGCTACAACACGCGAAGGTTTCGGACAAAATCTTTTCAGAGACTGGCGTTACAATTCTGATGATACACCGAAGTCAGATTTTATTCTCAACCAGCCTACTTATAGTGGAAAGATTCTTGTTGCAGGAAAAAACTTCGGATGTGGCAGCAGCCGCGAACATGCTGCCTGGTCAATCTACGACTACGGGTTCAGAGTTGTTATCTCAAGTTTTTTTGCTGATATATTTAAGAACAATGCGCTTAACAATGCGCTCTTGCCGGTCCAGGTATCGGACGAATTCCTGAAAAAAATATTTGGTGCCATTCAAAAAAATCCGTCGACACAGATCACGGTCGATCTCTCACAGCAAAAAGTAGTGTTGGAAGATGGCTCAACGGAATCTTTTGAAATCAACGCTTATAAGAAAACATGCCTGATGAACGGTTATGATGATATCGATTATTTACTGAGTCTTCGGGACGAGATTAAACATTTTGAACTGACACACTAAATGAAAAAGAAGATTACCATAGTTCCCGGCGACGGCATTGGCAAAGAAGTTACGGCTAGCGGCAAAAAGGTGCTCGAACAAATTGCTGAATGTTTCGGCCATGAATTCATTTTTGACTATGCGATCATCGGTCACGAAGCTATTGAGGCAACGGGCAATCCGCTACCGGATGAGACGCTTACAAAATTGAAAAATTGTGATGCTATCCTCTTTGGTGCTGTTGGTCATCCGAAGTATGACAATGACCCTTCCGCTAAGGTACGCCCGGAGCAGGGGTTGCTCAGGATGCGAAAGGAATTGGGTCTTTACGCAAACCTCAGACCTATTAAACTCTTTGATGAGCTGCTGGCAGCTTCCAGCATTAAGCCCGAAGTTTTGCGAGGTGCAGATATCCTGTTCTTCCGCGAGCTGACAGGCGATGTCTATTTCGGCGAACGTGGCAGAAAAGACAATGGAAATACGGCATTCGACACGATGATTTATTCAAAGTACGAGGTAGAGCGTATTGCGCATAAAGCTTTTAAAGCTGCCCTTACCCGTAAAAAGAAACTTACTTCTGTAGACAAGGCTAATGTCCTTGAAAGCTCACGTTTGTGGAGAGAAGTAGTGCAGGAGGTTGCCAAGCAATATCCTGACGTGTCCGTGGAGCATATGTTTGTGGATGCTGCGGCAATGAAGCTTATTCAAAATCCCAAGAGCTTTGATGTAGTAGTCACCGGAAATCTTTTCGGAGATATTCTCACTGACGAAGCCTCACAGATTGCTGGATCAATGGGAATGCTGGCGTCAGCGTCTGTTGGTGACACCGTGGGATTATATGAACCCATCCACGGCAGCGCACATGATATCACAGGAAAAGGCATTGCAAATCCGTTGGCTTCCATTTTATCTGCCGCGTTGCTGCTGGACATTTCTTTCGGATTAAAGGAAGAAGCCGATACGGTGATAAAAGCAGTAGAACAAACGCTTAAAGATGGATATCGCACAAGGGATATCGCTGATGCATCAACACCTCTTGAAAAAGTTCTGGGAACAGAAGTAATGGGGAATGTTGTCTGCAATAATGTAAGAATAATGGTCACCGTTGATACACGTTCGTAAAATACTCGACACACAGCGCACCTCACACTCTAAAAACTAAAAAACGTATGAGCAGTAAAATTCAAATTTTTGATACCACACTTCGCGATGGAGAACAGGTACCAGGCTGTCAATTGTCAACCGACGAGAAAGTTGTCGTAGCACGAAAGCTTGAAGAACTCGGTGTAGATGTTATTGAAGCTGGATTCCCAATCTCCAGTCCCGGTGACTTTCTATCAGTGGTTGAAATTTCCAAAGCAGTGAAGACCGGAGTCTGCGCGCTCACACGTTCGAAAAAGGAAGACATCGATGTTGCAGGCGAAGCATTACATCATGCAACGCGCGGAAGGATACATACTGGTATTGGATCTTCGGATATTCATATCAAGCATAAATTCAACAGTACACGGGAGAAGGTTCTTGAGCAAGGGACCTGGGCCGTGAAGTACGCCAAGAGCAAGGGTTATGAAGTAGAGTTCTTTGCCGAAGATGCAGGCCGCGCCGACCTGGGTTTTCTGGCTCAGCTGGTTGAAGGAGTGATAGCCGCCGGAGCTGATGTAGTTAACATTCCGGATACAACAGGATATTGTCTGCCGCATTTATACGGCAAACGGATCCAATACCTTTTCGAGAATGTGAAGAACATTCATAAAGCGATTATATCGGTGCATTGCCATAATGATCTTGGCATGGCTACGGCAAATACCATCGCAGGTTTAATGGCTGGCGCTCGCCAGGCGGAAGTAACCATTAACGGTATCGGTGAACGCGCGGGCAATACGTCTCTGGAAGAAGTTGCTATGATCCTGCAAACGCATAAGGATCTCAACCTGCATACCGACATCAATTCGAAAATGTTGTATGAACTGAGTGCGCTGGTATCAGAAATGATGCGTATGCCGGTGCAGCCAAATAAAGCTATTGTAGGAGCGAATGCTTTTGCACATTCTTCTGGTATTCATCAGGATGGTTTCCTGAAGAACTCCGAAAACTACGAGATCATCAATCCCGCGGACGTGGGGGTTCCCTCTTCCTCTATAATTCTTACCGCGCGCAGCGGAAGGGCCGCGTTGAAACATAGACTGGAGTTGCTGGGATATGCGCCCAATAAGTCCGAGTTGGATCAGTTATATGAGAGCTTCCTTGCCGTCGCTGACGAAAAGAAAAACGTATGCGACGACGACCTTATTACGATTGTCGCCAATACGCCTATCCTGGTCCATAAATAGATAAGGAGGCAGCATCGTTTTCAGCCAGCCCTTGGAGTCGGCAAAGGTTCATTATTCCCCTTTCTTTCACGGCCATAACTGTCTGGTTTGCTTTTTGTAGCAACCCATCGGACGACCATTTCTTTTTTTAAAAGTTTGTCCCAGGTCGATCATATTTTTACCTTCAACCCTTTAAATAAATTGACCCCATGCGTTTTATACACCGTTTAGGTAAGACTATTAAAAGCGCTCTTGTACTCATCATTCTTGTAAACATCACTTCTAATGCTCAGGAAATAGGTTTGCAACTCCATAGCTTTCGGGATCTTTTTGCCAAGGACGTACCAGGCACAATGGCCAAGGTGCGGAAAATGGGAATCAAGGAAGTCGAATTATATGGGACGTATGGTCTCGAGTTTCCCGAATTCATTAAGATCCTGGCCCAAAATGAGATTTCAGTGGTGAGCTACGGAGGCGAATATGAGAAGCTCAAAAATTTTCCTCAAACGTTAGCGGATGAAGCCAGGTCATACGGAGCCAAATACGTGGTTATTTTTTCAATCCCATTTGAAGGTGAAAGTTTCACCGCAGAGGATGTCGATAAAGCTGCTGCAGTTTTTAACGCGGCCGGAAAACTTATAGCGCGAAATGGTCTGATGCTTTGTTATCATCCGCATGGATATGAGTTCAAACCTTATAAAGACGGAACGCTGTTCGATTACATGGTTCAGAAATTCGATTCGCGTTTTGTTCAATTTGAAATGGATGTTTTTTGGGTGAAGCAAGCGGGTCAGGATCCGCTTGAATTATTGAAGAAATACCCAAATCGATTCGTTCTTATGCACGTAAAGGACCGGAAGAAAGGAACGAAAAATTCCGATAACGGAAAGGCCGATGAGGAAAGTAATGTAGTGTTGGGCACCGGCGACGTGGGGATTGTGGAAGTGGTTCGCGAAGCGAGAAAGTTGGGAATACAATATCTATTTGTTGAAGACGAATCCTCGAAGGCAGAAGAACAGGTGCTGAAGAGTATTAGGTTTTTACGAACCGTTAGATAACTCCATCCCCGATCAGAGTCACCGAGGGATTCTGATCCATTCGAAGGGTGACTCCAAGCAACCACTTACTCTTCCAAGGGATGCATGGAACTTGTTTAATTCGTGCCCGAAATCTCTTGATTCAATGCGGCCTTTCTCACGAGAAGGTGTTCATTACCCCAATCCCGCATCAGTTCGATGATTGGCAAAAGTGTTTTGCCCTTTTCTGAAAGGAAGTATTCTACGCGAGGAGGAATCTCCGGATAGATCTTCCGATCGATAATCCCGTCGTTTTCTAACTCACGGAGTTGGGTAGTAAGCATTTGCTTGCTGATGTCTTTTAAGATCATATTCATCTTTCCAAAACGGTTGATTTCGTTCGAAATCAGGTACAATATCAAAAGCTTCCATTTACCGCCGATCACGCCCATTGTGGCCGTCACGGGGCAATTCACCAGAAATTTATCTTTTAGCGCATCCATAACGTGTTGATTATCAATATGGTCTTATTTTTATAACTATATCAGAAAAATATAACTACTAACAAAATAAAGACTTAAAGCGTACAATTGCAACATGAAAGAAAAAACAAGCCTATGAAAACATATGTAATTACCGGTTCGATCGGTCACATCAGTAAACCAATTATCGAGGGTTTATCGAAAGCAGGAAATGACGTTCGCGTGATCACAAGCAATAATGATCGCGTAAATGAAATTGAGTCCCTTGGCGCAAAGGCCCTGGTTGGCAGTGTTCAGGATGCATCATTCCTCAAGACCGCGTTTAGAAATGCCGATGTGGTGTACACCATGATCCCTCCTATCTGGCAAACAAGTAACTGGAGGGCTTCACAAAACGAAGTTGCGAAAAACTATATTGATGCCATCAAAGCAAATAATGTGAAGTACGTGGTGAACTTAAGCAGTGTTGGAGCACATGTGGGTAACGGTGTGGGTCCTGTTGACGGACTTTATGACTTCGAACAATTGCTCAACGCAACGGATGGCCTAAATGTAAGACATCTTCGTCCTTCTTTCTTTTTCTACAACTTCCTTGCTCAGATCGGACTCATCAAACAGGCAGGAATCATGGGTGCGAATTGGGGAGATGGCGAGAAGGTATTCCTTGTACACACCAATGACATCGCCGCGGCAGCTCTCGATGAACTTCTAAAACTTAATTTCAACGGCAATTCTGTTCGATACATTTTCGGTGACGAGAGATCTGGTAAAGAAATAGCAAGTGTTCTTGGTAAGGCGATCAACAAAGAACTGAACTGGATAGTATTCACCGATGAAGAACAAAAGCAAGGGTTCTTAAAAGCAGGGCTTTCGGAAACACACGCACAAGCCTACACTGACATGGGCAAAGCTCTTCGCATTGGTGTAATGCAAAATGATGCTCGGAAAACCAAACCACCCTTGAGTCCAACTAAGTTGGAGGATTTTGCCAACGAGTTTGCCGCTGCATTCAAATCATAAGTCAGAGCCCTATTCCCGGTCAGAGTAATTCGGTGACTCTGATCGGGACTATTTCTTTTCGAGTTCTTTATCCCGATCAGAGTCACCCGAGTGCGGCCACCCCCAAGCAACTGTCATTCTGAGCTGTGGTCAGCCGACTCTACCAATGAATTTCAGACTTGATAAAAAGAAGAAATCAATCCAATGATTGCATTCAGCGAAGAATCTCCTTCACGATTGTGCGTACAAAAATTCAAATGCAAATACTCGCAGATGTCGCAGACAAATTCCTCTTGAGTCCTCTCTCATGTAATGAAAGGGCGAAGGAATTTCTTGGCTTTATTATCAATGGACCTTCTCCCAAAGCTTCTCCCAATAACCTTTTTTGCGAACAACAACATTCACCGAGGAACGAGGGACTCTGATCCATTCACTAGCCTTATTTCTTTTCCAGCTCTTCAAAATCAATATCCAGAACCTCGAACTTCTGCCACCCAATAAAATCAAAGTGCCACCATTCCGAGGTGTTCACTTTAAATCCATGTTTTTCCATTGCGCTAATGAGCAGCGCGCGATTCTTTCTGACTTCCGGATCGTTAACGGGTGTTGACGGCCATGCCTCCTTCTTAAAAGAATCAAATCCCGTCGGCATTTTCAACTCTTGTCCGGTTTTTAGATCTATCACCGTAAGATCTAGTGCACAGCCTCGATTGTGGCGGGATCCACGATAGGGCGAGGCAACGTAAGTGGTATCTCGATAAACTTCATAGAACTTCACTGTCGCCTTGTAGGGACGATAAGCGTCAAATATCTTAATACCCAGACCTTGAGCTTTCAAATCGGCCTGTATCTTCTTCAACGCAATGGCTACTGGCCTACGGGCATAGGCACGGAAAAGATTATAAATCTTCTCACCTGTAAAATTATTTGTCGTTGCATACCGGATATCGAGAACCAGTCCGGGAACAAATGTTTCCAGGTTTATCAGTTCCTTGTCAGGGTTAGTCTTAACACTCTGAAGGTACTCATTGTAGTTCGTTGCCTTCAGCCCGTATTTTGACTGCGCCGAAGTTTCAATAAACGGTATTAAAGAGATCAATAAAAAGGCAACCCTCATCGGTACTTTATTCTTTAAGCAGTTGATCGTAAATATTAAAGTTCTCCTCGTCAAAGCAACAAAAGATAACGTGTTGCAAAATCTCGTCCTTGGCGAGGAACGAGTTTACTTCCTGAATAGCAATTTCCGCTGCACGTTTCTTGGGAAAGCGATATACACCGGTGCTGATGTTGGGAAATGCAATTGATTTCACAAGATTCGCAGAGGCCAGCGACAGACTGTTTCTATAGGCACTGGCCAGTAACAACTCTTCACTTTCGTTGTTGCCTGACCAAACTGGACCGACGGTATGGATCACAAACTTAGCCTTTAGGTTCCCTCCGGTAGTTATCACGGCCTCTCCCGTTGGACAACCGCCCTGTCGCTTACGGATCGCCATACATTGCTCCAGTATCGATGGGCCTCCGGCACGATGGATTGCCCCATCAACACCGCCGCCGCCCAGTAAACTATTGTTGGCAGCATTAACTATAGCATCAACTTCAAGCAAGGTGATGTCTCCCATCAAGTGCTCGACTTTTTTCATACTTTGTTCTTTGTGTCAATAATAATTGTCACGGGACCATCATTCACCAGGCTGACCTTCATATCGGCTCCGAACTCACCGGTTTTTACTTCCTTAGCCAGCAACGTTTGCACAACCTTCACAAAAGATTCATACAACGGAATTGCTGTCTCAGGTTTTGCGGCTTTGATGTACGAAGGACGATTTCCTTTTTTTGTGCTCGCGTGTAAGGTGAACTGGCTGACAACCAGAATTTCACCGTTCGAACCTTTCACACTCACGTTCATTACTCCCTGATCGTCATTAAAAATACGAAGATTCACAGTCTTGGACGCCAGCCATTCAATATCTTCCTGGTTATCCGCGTCTTCGATACCCAGCAGAACCAACAGACCGCCTTCA
>DASVBA010000508.1:0-4465 GCA_036376095.1 Chryseolinea sp. | reverse complement strand
TCATCAAGCGCGGGAGTATCTCCTTCATTGGAAGAAATCTGTTCTACTTTGCTGAAAAGAAAGACCTTGATATCGAACAGTACGGAGACTATACCTCACCAGGTTCTGGTCTTCAGACTCCAACGATGCGTCGTTACGGTGTAAATCTGAACTTCACCTTTTAATCAATGTACCTATGAAATCGTATAATATTGTAACCATACTGATCGTCGCCGTTCTGGTGTTCTCATGCAAGGACTTCGAGGAGCTCGAACAAAACCAGAATAAACCGACAACTGCCCCTGCGTCTCTTGTCCTTAATCAGGTCTTGAATGACTTATTCGAAAGACCGTGGTCATTGGAACACCGCCAAAACCAATTTTCGTGCTGTAACTACAATTACTATGGAACGAACGAATACTGGGCTTCGGCAACATTAAATTTCATGACTTTAAAGAATGTAATTAAAATGGAAGAAGAAGCGCTGCGTTCTGGCGCTGCAGAGGTAAATCCATATAGCGCATTGGGTAAGTTTCTTCGGGCATACTTTTATGTGCGAATGTCGCAGCGTGTAGGAGACCTTCCCCTAAGTGAAGCACTTCAGGGGCTGGAGAACCCGGCGCCAACTTACAATACCCAAAAGGAAATCTATGTTCAGGTGCTCAATTGGCTTGATGAAGCAAATGCTGATCTGGCTCAGTTGATTTCAGCGAACGATATTACTCTTGGAGGCGACTTCTATTTCGATAACGATCTCACCAAATGGCAGAAGACAGTTAATACCTTCAAACTACGCGTGTTGATCAGTTTGAGCAAAAAGGAAGGTGATGCCGATCTCAACGTAAAGGGACGCTTCAAGGCTGTGATCGACAATCCCGCGCAGTTTCCGGTTATGACGAGCATTCTTGATAACATGGAGTATGTGTTCAACGGTACGTCTAATCTTTATACCACAAATCCCGGCAATCGTGGATTTGATAAAGGTAGATATAACATGGCGGCAACGTTGCTCGGCCTGATGACATCACTGAAAGATCCAAGGACGTATGTTGTGGCCAATCCGGCGAAAAAGAAAATTGCCGATGGAATGGATCCGAAGGACTTCAACGCTTACATCGGTGCTCCATCCGGAGAAAGTCTTGATGATATGACGTTTAAGGCCGGCAATGGCGAATACTCCTATGCTAATCAGAAAAGGTACTATACTACGTTCACCGGACCTGAGGCAACAATACAAATTGGTTTCCCCGAACTCTGTTTTACGGTGGCGGAAGCTATCAACAGGGGCTGGGTTACAGGCGATGCAGCCGACTACTATAAAAAAGGCATAACAGCTGCCATGAGATTGTCAGGGATCGAAGACGGAAAGACGCTTGAGATCACTGAACCGGATGCCGACCAGGTACTTGCAACGGTGACGGTGTCTGTAACCGATTATCTTAATCAACCACAGGTTGTGTACGCCGGCAACAACGCGGCGGGTCTTAAGCAGATCATCGAACAAAAGTATCTCGCTTTCTTTCAAAACTCGGGGCAGGAGGCATACTTCAACTATAGAAGGACAGGATTTCCAACATTTGACGATGGGCCTGGAACGGGAAACGGGGGAAATATTCCCGTTCGATGGTTGTATCCCGTCTCAGAGGTAACGAACAATACTGCGAACTATAGGGCAGCATTGACGAGACAATTTGGGTCGGAAGTGGACGACCTGGACAATGAACTTTGGATCAATAAAAATTAACACATGCTAGCACCTGGAGTCTGTTACTTCAGGTGTTTGTTTTTGACAGCAACCCGATGTCAGGCCGAAGACATTTTTTGAAAAACACTTCAATAGCCGGGGTCATTGCTGGTCTTACACCGCATTGGGCAAGTGCAAAGGAACTTGACCAGCCCATAGAGGGGAATAAAGATCGGATCCTAAGAATTGCGTGCGTTTTTCTCGCAAAGGAATTGTTCGAAGGTCTTATAGTGAATCTAAAGAGACCGGGCGTGCGACTCGCCGCTGCCAAAACGCCAAGCACTCAGAGAAATGCATTTTCCTTTTGCGGCCTCCGCGGAGAGTCTTCGCGGCCTTTGCGTGAACTGCATTTACCACATTCAATTTGACACTGATTTTATTTTTTTTGTCCCGTTACAATTTTAAATACTACATCTTATGAAGCGACTCCTGAGTCTGACCATATTATTAGTGATTACGTTTTCACTTTCCGCGCAACAGAAGCATGGAACGGAGAACGTAATCCTTATAACCCTTGATGGCTTCCGTTGGCAGGAGCTCTTTAATGGAGCCGATTCTTCTTTCATGAGGCAGCAACAACATTTGAAGGATCCAAAATTAAAAGAAAAATTCTGGCGCGATGACCTGGCAGAGAGACGTAAGGCGTTGCTGCCGTTCTTCTGGAACACGATTGCCTTGAAAGGTCAACTATACGGTAACCGTAATAACGGATGCAAGGTGAACGTCACGAACAATCAATGGTTTTCCTACCCCGGGTACAATGAGATTCTTACGGGGAGCGCAGATAATGAACGGATCCACAGCAACGATAAATTATACAATCCCAATACAAACGTTTTGGAGTTTATCAACGCTCAGCCCATGTTCAAGGGAAGAGTTGCCGCATTCACATCATGGGATGTCTTCCCTTACATCATAAATGACAAGAGAAACAGCATATTCGTCAGTGCTGGATTGATGGAGGCCAAAGGCGACGGTCTTACTACGGTTGAGCAAACCCTCAACAAACTTATGAGTAACATTCCTAACCCTCTAGGCGACGTAAGGTTAGACGCGTTTACATTTTATTTTGGCCTCGAGTACATGAAAAAGATGAAACCCCGGGTGATGTATTTTGCATTTGACGAGACGGATGATTTCGCTCATGCTGGAGAATACGCTGCATACCTTAATGCCGCTCATTACACTGACAAGTTCGTAGGGGAACTTTGGGATTATATCCAGTCCGATCCTACCTATAAAAACAAAACAACTTTGATCCTTACCGGCGACCATGGAAGAGGTTCAGGCACCGAAGACTGGAAGCATCACGGTCAAAAAATTGCGGAAGCCGATCAGATCTGGATGGCTGTGATCGGGCCCGATACCCCTTCAAGCGGGGAAATAAAAAGCGAGAGTCAGTATTACCAGAACCAGGTCGCGCGTACAATGGCTGCGTTGCTGGGACTGGACTATAAACAAAACAAACCAGTAGGGAACTTTATCCGGCCTGTGCTGGGGATGAAATAGTCTTTGAAAGACGCTCCCTGAAATGCGGGAGCGTCGATAATATCTGCTAACGACAATGTGATTATTGAGTCGGGATGTTAAAGTTAATCGGCTGCACCAGTCTTACCTTAACGGGTCGTCCTCTTTGTTTACCTGCATTCCATTTAGTCAGCGCGATTACACGCATAGCCTCCTGGTCGCAACCGAAGCCGATACCAGTTTCTATTGTAAAATCCCGCAGTGCTCCATTTTCATCTACCGTGAATCCAACGTAAACCTTTCCCGCAACGCCACTGCGTTCTGCCTGCCGTGGATATTTCATATGTTTCTGTAACGTCTTGACGAAAGCTTCCCAGCCACCTACTGGTGATGGCATTTTTTCCACGATGCGAAACACGGTGTCAGTTTTTTCTTTCGGAAGCTCTATCGACCCCAACGGAATCTCAATCATGGGATTATTCTGGTCGATTGTCCCAGTCTTCAGTTCTTCGATCGGGCGACTGTCATCAACTGCTTTAAAGTTGATCGATTCAAGCGAAGACTTGGGCTTTTCTGTTTTTACCGGTTCGGGGGCAACAACGTCTTTCTGCTTGTGATTTACGATAGGGATATACTCCATTTCGATACGCTCGTGTCGATCAGAGGTTTTGTGCAGTTCTTTTTTTGGTGTGTCAACGCTCCATTCAAAAGCGGTGATCACAAGTGTCAAGCTAATAGCAAGGCTGACATTGAAAAGGACTCCACGATTACGGTGGATATCGTACTTTGGATTCTTCTTAGGTTCCATACATAATTTGGTTTAGTGTATTGTGGAACCGCGCGGCGCGAAAAATTATTCGCGAACATGTTTGTCATAAGAATCCGCACAAGCGCCTTAAGTCACATTCACCTAAAAAAAATTATTAGCCAGTAGTTGTGTTAGGCTGATTAACGGCCTAGTATTGAGGCTCAATACCTGACCGGATAAAGATGACAGTGAAGTGTCAAGCCTTGGGAGTATTACTATTACTTAGTGTATTCATTGCGCGACCAATCATATTGTTTGGTCAAAGTCGAAACCTCGCAGAGCAGACGTGGATACATGGCTCAGCAGATTGTCGGCAAAACAAGGATGAAGGGTTGCAAGTAGTGAGGTATGATTCTTCAACCTACATCCTGCGGCAAAACAAATGCCTTAACTACGAGGCCCCATTTCTTTACCTATTTATTGGTGCCAAAAGAGCGTTGCTGCTTGACTCCGGTGCTGAGGCACCT
>DASVBA010000679.1:0-3127 GCA_036376095.1 Chryseolinea sp. | reverse complement strand
CACGGGACGGACCAAATGCGCCGCACACGATGGGAGTCAATCCGTGTGCTAGAAGTGCATCGCCGACCTTTTTCGCATCTATCATTTCAGGATACTCCACAGGAATTTCAACGGCGTCGAATCCCATTGATTTTATTTTTGGGAAAAGCGAAATGGATTCTGTCTTGAATGGAGATGTCCACAGCCAGGTACTTACGCTATATCTTATGTTCAGGCCCACTGTTGTTATTTATATTACAAAGGATTAGCTGGCGCCACTTTCATTGTTCCATTCATGATAGACCAATGACCGGGGAACGTGCAGACAAACGGATAGTCGCCGGCTTTTGACGGCGCAGTAAATTTGAGTGTGACGGTTTCCTGCGGATTAACCAGTTTTGTGGAAAAAAGAACTTCGGGAAGATCAGGAACATAGTTTTTTTCTGCTCCTCTGGAATCGGAAGCCAGCTTGTCGGCTGCTTTACCTACGGTTTCCAACTCACCGATCTGAGTGATCACCAGGTTGTGCTGCATGAAGTCAGGATTCTCAAAAATTATTTCTACCGGCTTACCCGCCTCTACGGTAAATGACTTGAGATCGTATTTCATTTCATTTTTTATGACTTTGATCTTTATCACCGTTGCGCCGTCTGATGATACCGACGCTTCAGGAGGTGCAGTCTGATTGAGGAAGTTGTCAGCGAAGACTTTTCCAATGGAAGTGCCCTCAAACATACTTTGATTGCGCACGCCGTAAAGCTTTTCGACTTCATATTTCCAATTTCCTGTCAATGATATTTTTTTTCCGCTCACCTGAAGGAACATGTCTTCAGGGGCGCCGTTCATGCCGCCGTTGCCACCCAGATCTTCGACTCTGACGGCAATTACATTTTTGCCGGGCTTTAAAATACCAGCTCCCAACAGATAAAGTCGCTTCTCCCTGGGATTTCTTTCGAGCGCGCCAACCCTGATACCGTTGATATAGGTAACATCCGATTCATTGATGGCGCCTAGTGAAAGGGTTGCACTTCTGCCGGATGCACCCGCTGGAACATCCACGACATTCCTGAACCAAATTACGCCATCTATGTTAAGACCGGCGGTCTCCATATATTGAGGTAGTTCCATCAGTTTCCAGGAAGCGTCGTTGTAGTCCATTGCTTGACGTTTCTTCTCATTTGCTTTCTGCTCATTGTAATCCGGATTCGCTGCGATGAAGGCGTCGAGGAATCCCTTGCGGTGTTGCGTGGCCGCAGCGTATACTGCTTTTGACAGCCACTCATCTGTTTTCACGCTTTCGTCAAGGCTCAACGCATAGAGTGTTTTTCCAAGGGATTCTGATGGGGCTATTTCAATGAGCGATACTATGGCAGCCAGCCGCGTGTTGGGATCTTTGTCATTCAACACGTTCGATTTTGTTATCGACTCCTCCGTCCAAAGTGATTTGGATAGTATTTGAATGGCAGCCTTTCTCACACCTGCGGAAGGATGGTTGAGCGCACCCTTAACTATACCTTCAGCCTTATCGTCTTTTGTAACTGCCCCAAGGCCATCGATGGTCCAAAGTGCATGAATAGCCGCATAGTTATCCCCTGATTCATTCGTCTCCTGATTTGTTACTAGATCAAACAGACCTTGAAGCACATCAAGGTTTCCTCGTTCCACCAGCAGCCGTTGAGCTGTCATTCTCCAAAACATATTATCGTTGCTCAGTGCGTCCAGCAGGTCGCCAGGTCTTTCTTTATCCAATGAAATAGGCTCATATTCCTTTGCTCGTCTGCTCACCACCCGCCAGATACGCCCGTGCGATTTGTCACGGAGAGGATTTTCGTAGGCATTTCCCTTTCCGTTCGTACCGGCAAAACCGCCACGTTCGGGTGTAGGCGTTGGGTTGTGCTGAACAATAAAATTATACCAGTCCAATACCCACACTGCTCCATCAGGTCCGGCTTTTGCATCTACCGGAGCTACCCATTCGTCTGCACTCGCAAACAAATTCCATCCATCTTCTTCTAGGAAACCAGCTCCATTTTTTTCGATTTTGGCGATGTGAACAAGATGACCGGTTGGTTCTGTCACAAATGCGATATTGTTCCAGAACTCTTTTGGATAACTGCGGGCCGTGTAAAAATTATGTCCGGCAGCAGCCGTAAAACCTCCGAAGACATCGACTTGCCTCACTTTATCGGTTATGGAATGCATCGCATAATGTCCGTCTATTTTCGTGCTTCCTGATAACTGCGTCAAGCCGTCGATATCCCGTAGTGCTTTGTTGGGAATACCCATGAATACACTGTGCGTATTGTTGGCTGTTGAAGCAAAAACATCATTGTTTTCTGTGAATCCTAATCCCCAGGTGTTGTTGCTGGTATTCGTCATCACTTCAAAACTTGATACATCTGGTTTAAAGCGATAGACGCCCTGATTGAACTTTCTATTCTCACCGGCGATAGTCCCCTCAAAGCCGGAGTATCCTACGACACCCCAGATATGATTATCAAAGCCATATTTAAGATTGGATGGCCCCGCATGTGTATCGAACGTACCCCACCCGTCAATGATTATTTTTCTCACGTCCGCTTTGTCATCGCCATCGGTATCTTTCAAGAACAAAAAGTGAGGTGCCTGTGAAACGATAATGCCTCCGTTGACAAACACCATGCTGGTGGGGATGTTTAACTTCTCGGCGAATAGGGTAAACTTATCGGCTTTGCCGTCACCATCGGTGTCTTCACAGATTTTGATGCGGTCGTCTCCGGTACTCTTATCTTCCAACACCGTGTTCGGATAATCAACCGTTTCAACAACCCAAAGTCTGCCCTTCTCGTCCCATTCCATCGCGATTGGATTGATGATGTCAGGCTCCGACGCAAATAATTGAAGATCAAAACCAACGGGTACCTGAATCAACTTCGCGGATTCTTCCGGTGACAACGGCTCCTGATATCGCGGGGCGGGATTTCGCTTTTCATAGTTCGGGATTCCCGGTTCATCGCGATATGCAAGCGTGGGCAGTTGCTTTCGATATTGTTCCCACTTTTGTTTTGTGTCATCGCCTACTGCCCAGAGAATACCTTCCTTGACGAGCTGATGAAATCCGGGATTGCTCCAGGTGCGTTCATCGTGACCGTAGGCAGTATAAAATACA
>DASVBA010000042.1:0-5180 GCA_036376095.1 Chryseolinea sp. | reverse complement strand
CCTAAGTGGGAACACCTTCGTCCGCTATACCTCACTCCACAGCCAACCTGATCTTGTTATAAATTTCTTTAGCCTTTCGATAGCGACCGTGTACCTTATCCAGGTCGTGTGTAAAGTATCGCGTGAAAGATCCACCTGGTGAGGTCTTCTCTAACAAATTATCAATCCAGTCCATAAAGTATTGTGCATCTGCCGCGCTCGCCCGAATTGGCTTTTCGTTCACGGTAATGTAAACAGGAGCGGAATGAGTCTGGTGGCCGCTTTCATCCATTCGCCGTGCGCATATCCAGGAGCTCTTGGCAATTTCAGCAGATGTCTTTAAAACAAGAGGGATACCCGTGCTTGCCGTTCCATCAAAGGTTGCAATGACCACTCCATTACTGACCAGCTCAATTCTTCCCGTCAAAGGCTTGCGCGTTGTCCAGGTAACTTCCAATGAAACATTTCCTTTTTGTTTTAGTTTTATTTCGCTGCCGGGTCCGTGCACTCCGTTGACCTTGAAGTCGATGAACTCATCGTGCCCATTGCGGGATACTACAGTCTTACCATTTTTTATTCCATTGATCCAATTTTGATACGTGAGCTTGTTGTCTCCCACATTCACGTATGTGAGCAAAGAGCCCAATGGTTCATTGTTATTGCAGGGATAATCTGTACCCGCGGCATAACCAAGCCGGAATCCACAATTCAATAGTTTATAGTAGGCATGGATGGCCGCCTCACTGTTATACGTACCGTTGTTGGGAGACCGCGACGCATAGACATCTTCTGATAGAAAATCGATGGTACCGAGTGCGGCCTCTACGGGGTATTCCATCGGAATACAACAATTTAAATCGCTTTGCACCTCATCGTTTAAATATTGAAAATGACAAAATCCACTTACGGCGTTTTGTTTTCGCGCCCACTCCAGAATTTTATAAGGAGACTCATCCCATATCTGGCGAGCTTGTTTTAGTCCAAGCAAAACCAGGTGGCCACCGAGAGCCTGGTGTTCAAAATTTGAATACGTGGCATCCCAATGCCATTCTGCGTCCCAATGGATGATCCGATCGTTGGTCGATTGGGGAGCGTCGGTGCCGTTGACCTTTGGTAAATCTTTCTTACTATCTAAAACTTCTCCGTTCCCCATGTCCGCCAGCAGGGAGATTACCGCAAGATCATTATGCTCCATCATAGCCGGCAGTTTGTCTTCTGCTAAAACATCTTTACCTCCACAATTCCGGTGAACATGTATATCCCCGCTGTACCAACCCCCCGGCTCTGGTTTCAGGGATGATGATGTGTTAAGAAGTTCGATTTTTCCCCTGACGGTGAAAATACAATTTGGTGGAATGTTTGCCTTGATGGCATGCTGATCAATACTGATTTCAGCGCTCCTCCTGACGTTGTCCGTCGCGTTGGTATAGTACAATTCAGCCTGTTGCAGGGAACGTATATCTGCAACATCAACGTAAAGGGCAGCTTGCTGTGTGCTTTTGTTTATTCCAACAATAGTAAGGCGGCTTTCAGCAGAATCATAAAATGTCGATGCGGTGATACTATCTCCCGGGCTTGAATTGAATAAGCGGAAAGAGCCAGGTTTCACGAATCTGAAGACATGTTCCATTGCATAGAAGTTTTTCCGGGGATGGTATGTTTTGCTTTTAGAATCATAAGACAACATTCCCCAGTAACTAAAAAGTGAAGGCGCGTGGTGTTCGTAATAGCTGTCGTATCCTTCCCAGGCAATGCCCGCGGAAGCGCCGTGCTCAATGAAGTCCAACAAGTAATTAAGACTCTTGCTTGCAAAATTATAGTCGTACTCTCCCAATATTCCTTCGTCACAACCCTTGCACCAGGCGTTCCACTCCGTAACCCAATACGTCGACGTAGGATACCGCGCACCTGCAAGCGTTTCCTGCAATCCCTTAGGATACCCACCGTAGCTGTGAAATCCCAGACGGAAGATCTTCGCCATGACAATAGAATCATCCATAAGGGGAGGAATAAAATCCCTGAGGCTTTTTTCGGGGCTTGCATTGTCCGGCGCTACAATTTTGATAGTTCCCATGATGCCGGCACCCTCCATTCGATCGATCAACTTTCGGATAATGCGTGCATGCTGCCTGCCATCCAGGTGTGGCCCTTCCGGATAATCGTGATGTTCCGATTCGTTAGTAGGAGCTATCAGACCGAACTTTAAATTTTTTACACGAAGAGCATAATAAAAAAAAGACGTTATCATCTCCACGTATTCGTCCTCGTACTCCGGCTTGATGACTTTTATACCCATCCAACGCGGTGCATATCCCATAAAGTTTATCATCAGCCTGTCAGTTACGCCTCGCTTGTTCAGATAGTGGATCATGTCCCAGACCTTCCGGAACTTTTCAGTTTCATATAGCTTGTTGTAATAATTCCAGTTGAAGACAAAAGGATCGTCGTTGTCATTGGTCTCTTCCCATTTCTCAACGGTTTCCACAATAACCCTCCAGATGGTGGCATTTAAAGAGTCCAGGAGCAGGTCGAGCGCGGGTTCAAGCTCCTTTCCATTCCAGCTTCGTGTATTGGCATTTACTCCGAAACCATCGATCCGTTGGAACTTCTGTGATGGGTAGACTTTTATCCGCAATGCACGCGCGGAGCCGGTCTGGCTTTCAGCGTTGTGGAAAACGAGCTGAGTCAGGAGCACGATGACAAACCATTTTCTCATTTGTCGTCGTTGGATCTAAGCGCGGAAGTCACTTTCCCTGTCACGATCACCTTTCCCGACCTTACTCTTGAAATGGTCACCGCGTAATCGCCACCGCCGAGGTCCCTTAATGCATAACCGGTTTTGCTCTTATCCGATGTCAACGGTACACCTATACCATCGATGGTGACGGAAATCGGCTTGAAGGCAGTCTTTAAGAACTCCACACCCCTGTTGTCCGTCGACGTGTATTGAACTTTGTTCGCATCGTAATTAACTGCCTTTAATATTCCCTCCGAGTACAAAATATGATTTTCACGAGGCGGGGCCCATTCGGGAATAGCGGCAAATACATGATAGAACATCCTGGGCCCTTCGCCGTAGCAATCAGACCACCAGTTGGAAATGTCTTTACTAAGTGGGCTTTCGAATGCCATTCCGTTGACAGCATTGCAGTACGTAACCCAGTTAAGCGAACGATAGGCTTTTTCCTTATACGTTGCATCGCCGGAAACGGCATACCACCGTGCGCATTCGGCGGCATAACGCGCTGTCTGATAATCCATTTTAAACAGGAAGTCATCCTGTTCACCCACAATGTTAGCACCCCACATGTTTGCCGGTTCACCGGGAGCGCCACGGGTGATAAAATGATCTTCCGTCCATTGGATGAGCCGGGGGATATCAGACCGCCATGCCGAATCAAACTCAGGATGATCAAAGAGAAATAATTTAAAGTTGCTGGCGCTCAGGTTACTCTTGTAAGTATTGCTCTTCACCGGTGTGTCGGAGTGACCGTCTGTCCAGTATCCTGTCTTCGCGGGATAGTTTAACAAAAACTCCTTTACCTTTTTGCAGGCATTTCGGTAAGCATTCACGTCGCCGAGCTGCTGATCCGCGAGAGACTTGAGGAGGGAATAGGCTCCGATCCAGTTGGCGCCATACGGTGATGTAATTTCGCCTGTGCTCATCACAACAAGATAAGGCCACGGCGACTGGCGCGCAGATCCGGTCTGGACTTTGCTGGCCAACGTATTTGCTACACGAATCGCCGCAAGCTTAAACTTCTCATTGCCCGTATAGAGATACAATCTGTAATAGGTCAGTCCGATTTCACTTGCATGATCGACCTGAATTTCGTGCAAAGAAAATCTTTTGGCTGACGTAAATCCCCGGAACTCGATGTCGCCGGCATTGGTGCAGGTGTAGGGGAAGTCAGGCCACGAAAAATCCGAAGGACTTGTGCCATGTTCCAATGCATAGTCGGCGAGTTTTGTCACGATAGTCATCACGGAAGTATCACCGGTATACGCGTAATACAATCTTGCCGACTCAAACCAGTTTGGAATTTTTTCCCCGATGTCGTTCATCCATTGGTCGGGCTCCAGTACTCCGCCTTTTGCTCTATAAGCGCAATAGAAGTAATACTGAGGGTACAAGGATCGGGGCTGCGGTCCCGGACTATTGGGCACGTGGTATTTAATAAAATTCCAACGTTGGCGGAGAAATTGGTCGTACGCCCTGGATTGCGGTTTTGTCCAGGGAATTATTTTTGATTGTTCGTCCAGTACGACCGGATGGGTATTTTGTTGAAATCTCAACTTTGCTGAATCTACCGCTTCTTTGCGTTGGGTAACGCTCTGCGCGCCCGCTGAAAGGGAAGAAACACAAATCGCAATGAGTATTATTTTCTCAATCTGAATTTTCAGTAATTTCATTGAATCCAAGATAAGGAGTTTGTTCAAGATTGTGCAGCCGTGTGTTTATTCTTTCAACCGAGAAATCGTGGGGGTTGAGCGTGGGGGTGTGGAGGCTAACCGCAACGACGCAAAGGTTACGCACAGAACTTATAGCGAAAACTTTGCGCCTTTGTGTCTTTGCGGTGAAACAAAAAACACCGTGTCCTATCATTCTAAAACGGGGAGTCTCTTACAAACATTTTGTAACAAAATAGTATGAGAAAACTAATTGCCACCATGAATATGACTTTCGATGGATTCTGCGACCATACCGCAATGATTGCAGATGATGAAATCCATGAACATTATAACGACCTGTTAAGAAATGCGGGCTCCCTTTTATATGGAAGGATAACCTATCAACTTATGGAAAGCTATTGGCCATCGGTTGTGGAAACTCCTACCGGCAACAAACCAGTGGATGAATTCGCAGTACTGATAGACAATATTCCAAAGATTGTTTTTTCCCGTACACTTAAAAATGTTGGTTGGAAAAATACATTATTAAAAAAGGAGATCATTAAAGAAGACGTTTTAGAACTTAAGCAACAAGCTGGTAAAAACATGTTTGTGGGAAGCCCCAGTTTAATAGTAGCCTTATCAAATCTTGACTTAATTGATGAATACCAGCTTAGCGTTCAGCCAATTATTCTAGGAAGCGGCTTACCGCTGTTTAAAAACATCAAGAATAGAATTGACCTTAAGCTCTTAAAAACAAAAACATTCGGTTGTGGTGCGGTGACTTTTTACTATGAGCCGGTAAAAAG
>DASVBA010000667.1:0-3147 GCA_036376095.1 Chryseolinea sp. | reverse complement strand
AGCTTAGCCGAAAAACTCGGGCAAATCTTGTTCGCAACAAATTCCTGGATCTTCACGGTCAGGAGCCGCTGCTGGTCCGTTCACCCGGTCGGATTAATCTGATAGGAGAACACACTGACTACAATGAGGGTTTTGTAATGCCCGCGGCCATCGACCGCGATATTGTTTTTGCCGCGGGTTTTTCGGAAGAGGCCCATTCAACCCTATACTCCCTCAAGCACAACGAGCTTATCCCGTTTGACATCAGCCAGCCCAATAAAGTCGCCGAACCACTATGGCCAAATTATCTGTTGGGGGTAGTGCGAAGATTTCTTGACCGCGGATTTCAGCTGAAGAACATTCATTGCGTCGTCGGAGGAGACGTCCCCACTGGCGCCGGATTATCATCCTCAGCGGCACTTGAATGCGGCTTTGCGTTTGCATTGGATCAATTGCACTCGTTTAACCTACCAAAGCTCGACCTCATTCATATTGCTCAATGGGCAGAACACAATTATGTTGGCGTGAAATGTGGCATTATGGATCAATTCTCCAGTATGATGGGGGCGGAAGGCAAGGCATTTGTGCTCGATTGCCGTTCCTTATCGTACCATTATTTTCCTGTGGACCTTAAAGATTTTTCCATTGTCCTTTGTGATACAATGGTCAAACATTCTTTGGCAGATTCCGCCTACAACAAAAGAAGGGAAGAATGTGAAAAGGGCGTCTCGATCCTAAGGTCACACTTTCCGGGGGTAAAGAGTCTTCGCGATGTATCGTTAAATATGATCGATGAACATCGAGATGAATTTTCCGAAAAGGTATATAATCGTTGTATTTACATCGTAGCAGAGAACAAGCGGGTACTTGATGCATCAGAGGATTTGAAAAAAGGCGATATGCGATCCTTCGGGAAGAAAATGTACGCTACGCATGATGGTCTTTCCAAATTATATGAGGTTAGTTGTCCGGAACTGGATTTTCTTGTGGATGAGGCAAAAAAGCTGGACTACGTTGCCGGTGCGCGTATGATGGGTGGAGGATTCGGCGGATGTACGATCAACCTTGTGGCAAAGACCAAAGTAGATTCCTTCATCGCCACCTTACGGGATGCCTATGCGACGAATTTCAATCACGAAATGAACGCCTACATTGTAGCCATCAGAAACGGAACGAGTATACTCAATCCGTCGGAACTGACGGTCAACACTATCCTCTAATGTACACTTATTGGCACCAACTGCGCTTAGTCAAAAAGTAGTAGTGCATTATTCAGAGAATGTGATATTTTAGTGTCCACGGCCGTTGATATTTTGTGGGTAACGGAGGTTAGATGGGGTGTGTTGGCCAGAGAATGATACAACAAACGATTGAATACGAAATATATAACGAGTTTCCCACGCCCGCGCATACTTACGAGTAACCTGCTTCGCTGAAGCAGGTTCGGCGGGCAGGCGGATAACGAATGCATTATCGATGACACAACAACTACGACATGAAAAAATACATCATCCACAGTACGCTGGTACTGATCAGCATATTATTATTGGCTTCCTGCAAATCTAAACCGGAACAGGCCGTGACGACCGCACCCGACTCAGCGCAGATAGCGACAATAAACGAATCTCCTTTTGGCAACCTGCCCGATGGCACAGCCGTAACGTTGTACACCTTCCGGAATGCTCAGGGCACTGAGATGAAGGTCATTAATTATGGGGGCTACATTACCTCATTAAAGACGAAAGACCGTTCCGGAGTGATGGAAGACGTCGTGCTTGGTTATGATTCCCTGTCTGGCTACTTAAAGGCGCCTTCTTTCTTTGGGTGCATTGTAGGACGCTATGGCAACAGGATTGCCAAAGCCCAGTTCAAGCTCGACGGCAAGACCTATACGCTTGTTAAGAACAATGGAGAAAATCACCTTCACGGCGGAACAAAAGGCTTCGATAAGGTTATGTGGAATGGAACGCCGTCAACATCGGCCGATGGAGCCTCTCTCAAACTTACCTACCTGAGTAAAGATATGGAGG
Source organism: Chryseolinea sp. (assembly GCA_036376095.1). GTDB lineage: Bacteria > Bacteroidota > Bacteroidia > Cytophagales > Cyclobacteriaceae > Chryseolinea. The sequence goes on along the minus strand of DASVBA010000667.1, from coordinate 1,138 downwards.
AAGGTTATCCGGGTAACCTCCAGGTTACTGTAACTTACACGCTCACGAACGACAATGAAGTAAAGATCGATTACGAGGCCACAACGGATAAGAAAACTGTTCTCAACCTCACTAACCACAGTTATTTCAATCTATCGGGCAACACCAAACGAAATATCCTCGATCACAGACTTTCACTGGCGGCTTCGAAGTTTCTTCCTGTGGATCAGACCCTAATTCCTACCGGCGAGCTTAAAGATGTGAAAGGCACTCCCTTTGATTTCACCCAACCTGAAGTAGTGGGAAAACGCATTAACGACGATCATCCGCAAATCAAGGCAGGAATAGGCTATGACCATTGCTGGGTGTTCGACAAGGAACCGGGTACGCTGACACTCGGAGCGACACTGTACGATTCTATCAGCGGCCGTTATATGGAGATGTTCACCACGGAGCCGGCCACTCAATTCTATTCCGGCAATTTCCTCAACGGAACGGTAACGGGAAAATTCAATACCGTGTACGAGCAGCGATATGGCTTGTGCCTGGAGACCCAGCATTACCCAGACTCGCCAAACAGACCCGAGTTCCCAACTGTAGTGTTGAATCCCGGCGAAGTTTACCGGACAACTACGATCTATAAGTTTTCCGCGAAGTAAAACGATCGTTAGCAGACGAGTCGTTCCTGTCAAGCGGTCCGATAAGATATTCGCGTCTAAAAACTTACCGCATCGGGAATTCGTGGACCAGTTGCGCCGATGAATCTGTGTTCACGCAAAGTAGTGGATAGGGATCATTGTCGCCGTCTGAGCAGCCCCAAGGCGAAGAACTGGATAACAGTTGTCGGCGGTCAAAAGCACAAGGCGATTATCAATTCGGGTTCTGCGTAACGCTATTCCTGGTCAGTGATTTGATCAAAGTCACCTCTTCTTTCTTGTAAGGTGTTCCGTCTTTCCGGAAGATATCATGGAACCAAACCTTCGGCTCTTTACCGTCAGGCATCGGCGTATCCCACGCATAGATCGTATTTGTCTTTCCCGCGACAAGTCCCCAGTTGTAGGCGCCGATATTTTCTGCTTTTAGCAGGGGCATGATGTCCTTAAAAAGGCTTCCGCGTGTTCTTGCCATGTATTCCGTACATATCAACGGACGGCCATAC
>DASVBA010000666.1:0-11339 GCA_036376095.1 Chryseolinea sp. | reverse complement strand
GTCGTTCGCAGTACCTTACTTTCAGAAGCTTCAAAAAGAGGGTGATTCCGGAAGAAAGCGTCTTAATCAATACACCCGTGTATTGACGATCTTCATTACAATTTTCCAGGGATACAGCTACCTCAAAGGAGCAATCGATCCTGCCGTTATTACTAACCCCGGACCGTTCTTCTATGTCACTTCGGTGATAATTCTTATAGCAGGAACAATGTTCTGTATGTGGTTGGGAGAGAGGATTACCGACAAAGGTATTGGTAACGGTATTTCTATGCTTATTATGATCGGTATCGTTTCAAGATTGCCGCTTGCATTGGTGTCAGAAGTGACCGATAAGTTTCCTGGTAAGGCTATCTTCTTTATCGTAGAGCTCTTTGTTCTCTTTGCAATTGTGGTTGCAGTTATTGCACTTACACAAGCGACACGCAGAATACCAATTCAGTACGCGAAGCAGGTGATTGGCAATAAGCTTTATGGAGGTAAGAGAGATTTTATTCCGTTGAAGTTGAATTCGGCTGGAGTAATGCCGATCATTTTCGCACAGGCGCTGATGTTCTTCCCTGCACTAATTGCCGGGATGTGGAGAGATAGCGATGTTGGTGCGTACATCGGATCAACTTTTTCAGATCCTTATTCATGGCAATACAGCTTATTGTTCGCGTCTATGATCCTGATCTTTACGTTCTTCTACACGGCGATCACGATCAACTCGAATGATATCGCTGATAATTTGAAAAGAAATGGTGGTTTTGTTCCAGGTGTAAAGCCGGGCAAACAAACTGCGGAATTTATAGATACTGTTTTATCAAGAATTACTTTACCAGGCGCTTTATTCCTTGCAGCTATTGCAGTGCTTCCAGCATTTGCCGTAACAGCGGGAGTAGGTCAGAACTTCGCTCAGTTCTTCGGAGGTACGTCACTTTTGATTCTCGTTGGTGTTGTATTAGACACACTCCAGCAAATCGAAAGCTACCTGCTGATGAGGCATTACGAAGGTATGATGAAGTCCGGTCGAGTGAAAGGACGTTCTCAATTTGCTGCGGCTTAAAGGCTGAATGGTTCACTTAAAGACGGCGGAAGAGGTTCAAATCATGAAGGAGGGAGCCCTGATACTAGGGAAAGCCCACGGAGAGATAGCCAGGAAAATTAACCCTGGCGTGAAGACAAAGGATTTGAACGCTTTAGCTGAAGAGTACATTAAGGATCACGGAGGAATACCATCGTTCAAAAACTACAATGGATTTCCCGCGGCTCTCTGTATCTCGGTCAATGAGGTTGTTGTTCATGGGTTTCCCGGAGAATACGAACTCAAAGAGAGTGATATCATTTCGATAGACTGTGGTGTCTATTACAAAGGATACCATAGCGACTCGGCGTATACTTATCCTTTGGAAGGAGTAAGCGCCGAAAATTTGTTGCTGTTGAACCGGACGTACGATTCCCTCTATATGGGTATCGCTCAGGCAAAGGCAGGCAACAGAATCGGTGACATTAGCCATGCCATCCAGAGTTACGTCGAAGGTTTCGGCTACGGCGTGGTTCGCGAGCTGGTGGGTCACGGGGTAGGAAAGAAGCTTCACGAAGATCCGGAAGTTCCGAACTACGGTAAGAGGGGAAAGGGAGTGAAGATCGTGGCGGGTATGGTTTTCGCGATTGAGCCGATGATAAACCGGGGTACCAAAAATGTGGTGCAGGAGCGCGATGGTTGGACGATACGAACAGCTGACCGGAAGCCTTCAGCTCATTTTGAGCACACGGTAGCAGTGCACGAGCATGAGACGGAAATATTGACTACGCATAAGTATATAGAAGATAATTATTCATATAAGTGGCGAAACAAAAGTCAATAGAACAGGACGGTACGATTTCAGAGGCATTGTCCAACGCAATGTTTAGGGTACAGTTGGAAAATGGTCACGAAGTGCTGGCACATATTTCAGGCAAGATGAGAATGCACTATATACGCATTCTGCCTGGTGACAGAGTGAGGCTGGAGATGTCGCCGTATGATTTGACAAAAGGAAGGATTGTATTCAGATACAAATAGATAAGAAAATGAAAGTTAAAGCATCCATAAAGAAACGCAGCGCTGATTGTAAGATCATTCGGCGTAAAGGCAAATTGTATGTGATTAACAAAAAGAATCCTAGGTATAAACAAAGACAAGGGTAAAATACTATGGCACGTATAGCTGGTGTAGATATTCCTGATAATAAGCGAGGTGAAATTGGTCTCACTTATATTTTTGGTATTGGCCGCAGGTCAGCACAAAAAATCCTATCAGAGGCTGGTGTAAGCATCGACAAGAAGGTAAAAGAATGGAATGACGAAGAATCCAATGCGGTTCGCTCGATCATAGCAGAGAAATTCAGGATCGAGGGTGCGTTGAAGTCAGAAATTCAACTAAGCATCAAGCGGCTCATGGATATCGGATGTTACAGAGGGTTACGTCACCGGAAAGGGTTACCTGTTCGCGGACAAACAACCAAGAACAATGCGCGTACCCGTAAAGGAAAGCGCAAGACGGTAGCTAATAAGAAGAAGGCAACTAAAGGTTAATCGATAAACTTTTCAATAATGGCGACCACTGAAAAGAGAAAAGACAAAGCAAAGAAGCGCGTAGTGAACGTTGAGGCTGTTGGCCAGGCGCACATTCGTGCTACTTTCAATAACATAATCATTTCCATGACGAACACCACAGGTCAGGTTATCTCCTGGGCGTCGGCAGGAAAGATGGGATTCAAAGGTTCGAAAAAGAACACTCCATATGCTGCTCAGGTAGCGGCTCAGGATTGTGCTGCAAAAGCTTTTGAACAGGGACTTCGCAAAGTTGAGGTATTCGTGAAAGGCCCTGGTGCCGGACGTGAGTCTGCAATTCGCACTATCCAGGGTTCTGGTATCGAAATTACCGCAATCCGTGACGTAACACCACTGCCACACAATGGTTGCCGTCCTCCTAAGAAAAGAAGAGTTTAATTAAAGAAATATTCAGGTATTATCATGGCAAGATATACAGGCCCCAAAGTCAGAATTTCAAGGCGTTTTAACGAACCTATTCTGGGTGACAACAAAGCACTTCAGAAGAAGAACTACGCTCCTGGTCAGCATGGCCGCGGCAAGAAGCGCAAACAGTCGGAATATGCTACGCAGTTGGCTGAGAAGCAGAAAGCGAAATACATTTACGGTTTGCTGGAGCGTCAGTTTGCAAAACTGTTCGACACGGCGTCACGCAAAAAAGGCGTAACCGGCGAAGTATTGCTGCAGCTGTTGGAGTCCAGACTTGACAATACCGTTTATCGTTTGGGAATTGCCCCGACGAGACGCGCTGCACGTCAGCTGATCCTTCACAAGCATATTTTGGTTAATGGCGAAGTGGTGAACATAGGTTCATACTCCTTGAAACCAGGCGAAACCGTCGAAGTGCGTGAGAGATCTAAATCTCTGGAAGTAATAACAAACAGCCTTTCTATTCAAGGCGCTAAAAAATACAACTGGCTTGAGTGGGATAACAGCGAGATGATCGGCAAGATAATAAACCTGCCGCCTCGTACAGACATACCGGAAAACATCAACGAGCAGTTGATCGTTGAATTGTACTCAAAGTAATTTTAACTGTTAACAACATCACTATGTCAATATTAGCATTTCAAATGCCAGAGAAGGTTGCGATGGAAAAGTCCGATGATTTTCACGGTCTGTTCACATTCAAACCGCTGGAAAAAGGTTATGGAGTAACGATTGGCAATGCGCTGAGAAGGATTCTGTTGTCCTCCCTGGAAGGATATGCAATAACAGGCATCAAGATCCCGGGTGTTCTTCATGAGTTCTCGACCATCGAAGGAGTCGTGGAGGATGTTGCCGAAATAATTCTTAACCTTAAAATGGTTCGGTTTAGAAGAGTAGCGGATAATTTCGACAACAAGATCACGGTAAACATTCGCAAGCAGAAGCAATTCAAGGCTGGTGACATTACTAAGTTCACTTCAGCTTTTGAAATCCTCAACCCTGAGCACGTAATCTGTAACCTTGACGAAACGTCACAGTTTGAGATCGAGCTCACCATAGAAAAAGGTAGAGGTTATCTTCCCGCAGAAGAGAACAAACCTACCGAGCAGGTTTTTGGATTTATTCCCATCGATGCCATCTTCACACCTATCAAGAACGTGAAGTACAGCGTTGAAAACACCCGCGTTGAACAGAAGACCGACTATGAAAAGTTGGTTGTCGATATTGAGACGGATGGATCCATCCACCCAGAGAAGGCATTGGAAGGTGCAGCTCATATTCTGATCAAGCATTTTGCATTGTTCTCTGACAAGTCAATGGAGTTGGAAACTGGCAAAGATGCAGAAGTAGAGCAGGTAGACGAAGAAATGCTGCATATGCGCAAGCTGCTGAAAACTCAGCTTCACGACCTTGATCTTTCTGTTCGCGCATATAACTGTCTTAAGGCGGCTGATGTGAAATCTCTTGGTGACCTCGTGCAACTTGAAATTTCTGATATGATGAAGTTCAGGAACTTCGGTAAGAAGTCGCTTGCAGAACTTGAACAACTGGTAGCAGAGAAGAACCTTACTTTTGGAATGGATCTCTCTAAGTATAAACTTGAAGAAGACTAAGAAATCATGAGACACGGTAAGAAAGTCAATCACTTGGGTAGAAAAACAGCGCACAGACATGCGTTGCTTTCCAACATGGCTTCTTCGCTAATTCTTAATAAGAGAATTACTACTACAGTAGCGAAGGCCAAAGCATTGAGAAAATATGTCGAGCCACTGCTGACCAAAGCAAAGGACGACACTACTCATTCAAGGAGAACGGTGTTTTCTTACCTCCAGAATAAGGAATCGGTGAAGACCCTTTTTGGCGAAGTGGCTTCGAAGATAGCCGACCGTCCAGGTGGTTATACTCGTATCATCAAGATGGGCGACGTCAGGGTTGGTGACAATGCTGAGATGTGCCTCATCGAGCTGGTGGACTTCAACACGCTTTACACTAAAGACGGCGCAGTGAAGAAAGCTAAGACCAGAAGAGGTCGTAAAGGCAAGAAGGCTGAAGGAGCAGAGGACGCTGTCGAGGCGCCTGCAGCAGCAGAGGCACCGAAGGCAGAAGCTAAAGAGACAGAAAAGAAAACAAAAAAGGCTCCAGCTAAACCTAAAAAAGCAAAAGAATAGTGTTTGTAAACAGGTTATATACAAAAGGATCGGCAGAGATGTTCGATCCTTTTTTTATGTCCATGCCCCCCGAAAAAACAGATGAATCGATAGTTATAGACCAGTTTCATAACGTATTTTTGTGAACTTTATGCAGAAAAAAGCTTACCTCCTTCTTGAAGATGGCTACCTGGTTGAAGGCAAGGCCATCGGGAAAATTGGCACTTCTGGTGGGGAAATTTGCTTCAATACTGGAATGACCGGCTACCAGGAGATCTACACCGATCCATCTTACTACGGTCAGATCATCGTGAACACAACGGCTCACATTGGGAACTATGGAGCGTTTGATCTGGAGCAGGAGTCCACAAAGCCTCAGATCGCAGGCATCGTCGTAAACGAATTTGCAAATGAGTTCAGCCGCAAGTCGGCAAACGAAAGCCTTCAGCGGTACCTAGAGAAAAATGGAGTAGTGGGAATTTCAGATGTGGACACACGTCTTTTGGTTCGTCATATACGAAGCAAGGGCGCGATGAACGCAATCATTTCGTCTGAGCTGACACCGGAACAGCTAAAGGAAGAAATAAAGAAGGTGCCGTCTATGGATGGTCTGGAGCTTTCCTCCGTCGTGACCACCAGGGAGGCTTATACCGTAGGTGATAGCAATTCACAAATAAGAGTAGCCATACTTGATCTTGGAATCAAGAAAAGCATTATTACAAACCTTGCCTTACGTGGCTGTTTCTGCAAAGTTTTTCCGGCAAAGACTCCGTTTGAAGAAATCGCTGCATGGAATCCTCACGGCTATTTCATTTCGAATGGACCTGGCGACCCATCGGTTATGGGATATGCGATCGAAACCGTTAAACAAACGCTTGGCACCGATAAGCCGGTATTTGGGATTTGTCTAGGTCACCAGTTGCTCGCCCAGGCTTGCGGCATCTCGACGTATAAGATGCACCACGGTCATCGCGGACTCAATCACCCGGTAAAAAACCTTATTACTGGAAAGGGCGAGATGACGTCACAGAACCATGGCTTTGCTGTAAGTGAGAAGGATATTGAAAAGAACGCTAATGTAGAGGTAACCCATGTTCATCTCAATGACGCAACCATCATGGGCATTCGGCTCAAGAACAAGAAAGCGTTCTCGGTGCAATACCATCCGGAGGCTTCACCTGGTCCCCATGACTCCCGATATCTCTTTGATGAATTTCTTTCGATGATCCGGTCTGATGTTACGGAACCGGCGGTTGTATAGACCAATCTAATTGTCAATCCATAAATCCAAACAAATATGAGCTTAATTGAAAGCATTCACGCCCGGCAAATTCTTGACAGCCGAGGCAACCCGACTATTGAAGTTGATGTGGTTACTGAGTCAGGAGCATTTGGCCGCGCTGCAGTTCCCTCAGGTGCCTCTACCGGAACGCATGAGGCCGTTGAGCTTCGCGATGGCGATAAGAAGAAGTATTTGGGAAAGGGAGTGTTGAAGGCAGTGGAGAATGTGAACACGAAGATAGCGGCGGAAGTTGTTGGGTTTGATGTCTTCGAGCAGAGCTTGTTAGATAAGATAATGATCGAGTTGGATGGCACGCCCACGAAGGGAAAGCTTGGCGCTAATGCAATTCTTGGAGCGTCGCTGGCCATTGCGAAAGCAGCGGCGATGGAAGCGGGAATGCCTTTGTATCGTTACATTGGCGGCGTTAATGCAAATACATTGCCCGTTCCTATGATGAACATTCTGAATGGAGGAAGCCACGCCGACAATTCAATCGACTTTCAGGAGTTCATGGTTATGCCGTTGAAGGCAGACACCTTCTCCGAGTCGCTGCGTATGGGCACGGAGATATTTCATACTTTGAAAAAAGTATTGCACGATAAAGGATTGTCGACCAACGTTGGCGATGAAGGTGGATTTGCTCCAAACATCGCTTCAAACGAGGAAGCAATCGAGGTGGTGTTGAAGGCCATTGAAAAAGCGGGCTTCAAGCCTGGAGACGATGTCTTCATAGCAATGGATGCGGCCGCCTCTGAATTCTACGATTCAAAGACAAAAACCTATACATTCAAAAAATCCGACGGAAAGAAACTGAAGTCTGATGAGATGGTGGAATATTGGGCAAAGTGGGCAAAGAAATATCCTATCATTTCCATTGAAGACGGGATGGGCGAAGAGGATTGGGATGGTTGGAAGAAATTAACGGACAAGATCGGTGACAAAATTCAACTGGTAGGTGACGATCTGTTTGTAACTAACGTTCAATTCCTCCAAAAGGGAATAGACCTTGGAGTAGCAAACTCGATCCTTATCAAGGTGAATCAAATCGGTTCGTTAACGGAAACGATCAATGCTGTCAACCTTGCAAAGAGAAACAGCTACAAGAGCATTATGTCACACCGCTCGGGTGAGACGGAAGATAGTACAATCGCTGACCTGGCTGTGGCGCTAAACACGGGGCAGATCAAAACGGGATCGGCTTCACGTTCCGACAGAATGGCGAAATACAACCAGCTGATAAGGATTGAAGAGGAGCTAGGCGAAGTCGCTTATTTCCCCGGCAAGAAACTGCAATAACCATTGATAAATTGTCAAAAGAAAGCCAGCACAACAAATGCTGGCTTTTTTCGTTCATGAAGCGGGAAGTCAGAGCCCGCCCGAACGACCACCGGAAGTTTCTTCGGAGAACACTGACAACATTTGATAACTAGATTTATCAAGTTCGTTCGGGCAGGCCGTTTTTAAGCAATTGAATAATTATCTATCTTCGTATACTTTTTAAACTCGTATATGTTGAAGAAACTGCCAAAACCATTCCGCAATTTCTATTTTTTGACTGCATTCTTTTTCGTGCTATGGATGATCGCATTGGATTCGAATAATCTATTTATGCGGTACCAGTTAAGCTCAAAGTTGAGGTCATTAGAAAATGAAAGAGTCTACTATGAAGAAAAGATCAAGGAGGTAGAAAAAGACCGCAACGAACTTTTTGGTGATAACGAGTCGCTTGAAAAGTTTGCGAGGGAGAAATATTTGATGAAGAAGGAAACAGAAGATATTTTCATAGTAGAAGAAAAAGACTAATCATATGAAAAAGCTTACTCTTGTCGTCGTGCTTTCGATGTTCGGAACGTTGGCATTTGCCCAGTGGGGTGAGGAACAGCTAAGTGACAAACCAGGCTGGAAGGAACGCATATTCGTAGGAGGTGGTTTAGGCGGTATAAGTTTCAGCAGCTACTATGATTATATCGCGATCAATGCTTTGGTAGGATATAAGATCACCCCGAAGTTGGCCGGCGGTGTGCAGGTTCAATATCGATACACGAAATACAAACAATATACTCCAGACTTCACGGCGAACGATTATGGTGTAAGCCCATTTCTTCGCTTCAATTTTTATGGGCCGTTGTTTCTTCATGCCGAATATGAATATCTCAACTACGCATTTATAAACAACCAGTTTGAGGATGATCGCAAAGGATTTAGCAGTTTTATGGCAGGAGGAGGATTTTTCCAACCTATTGGAAGGCGAGCAGGGTTTTACCTTGCGGCACTCTACAACTTTAGCTATAAGGATCCTACGACCAGCAATGACTTCTACCCCTATAACAGCCCCTTTATATTAAGAGCGGGCATTACCGCGGGCTTCTAGAAATCGATACTGAACTTTGCACCTAATGAGCGAAGGTCTTCAACGACCTTTCCATTTAAAGGAATACCATCCTTCATTCTAACCTCATTTAATTCGCGTTCAGGATCACCTGGAATTATCAAACGCTCCTCTCCCTCAACGGTCCTGGCAGACCGGAATCGTGAAATCCAATTGTCCATATGACGCTTGAACTCGTCGGCCGGTCTGAATGCATCTATCCGCATGGCCCCGAAAAAGTGTCCAATGCCCTCTCCAACAGGGTCAGAAGGCGGATCTAGAAAAGCCACAAATGGAGGAACCCATGGGCCATAGTTCGCCCCGGAAAGGACGGCGGAAAATATATCAACCCATGACCCCAGGCAAAAACCCTTATGACTCCCATGCTCGCGATCGCTTCCCAGCGGAATCAGCGCTCCTCCGTTTTTGACTTCATTGGCATCTGTGGAAGGGAGGCCATTTTTTGTTTGTATCCATCCAAGCGGTGCGCTTTGATTTTTTCGCTGGAGTATCTCAAGCTTTCCATTCGCCGCTGTTGTTGTAGCGAAGTCAGCAACGAAGGCAGGTTGTGTCAATGCCGGGATAGCAACTGCAATAGGATTCGTTCCAAGCAATCGTTCGATCGAGAACGTAGGGGCTACCAGCGGGCTGGCATTGGTCATTGCCATGCCGATCATATCATGAGGCAACGCCATCATAGCATGGTATCCGGCAATTCCAAAGTGATTTGAATTCTTTACAGCCACCCAGCCCGTACCGGCATTTCGCGCTTTGCCGATAGCAATCTCCATCGCCTTTGGAGCGACAACGAGGCCAAGGCCGCTATCTCCATCTACTACGGCTGTGCTGGGCGACTCATGCACAACTCTAATGGAAGGCGCGCTGTTCACCCGTTTCTTTTCCCAAAGCCTCACATAACCTGAAAGACGTGCGATGCCATGCGAATCAATTCCTCTTAAGTCGGCCTTTAGAAGAACTTCAGTTGCGAGCTTCGCTTGATCCTCAGGACAGCCGATCTTCCTGAAGATTGCGAGCGAAAAATCCCGTAAATGATTGTAGTTGAATATGGCATCTGTCATGGCCCAAAGATAGTAATGATCAGCTCTTGTTATCGCTTCTCACGAAATCTGCAATGGAAGGAGATCTGGCCGGATGAGATCTTAAAAGCTGCTGAAGGCAAGCCGGTAATTACCCAATGCGAACGTGAAGGACTTTATAAAAAAGGAGCCGGTGTCTATTTTATTATCACCGAAAACAGCACACTTCGATTTGAGATCAACAGTACGGAATTGGAGAAAGAAAGATTAAAATTCCCAGGAACCATGCTGACGAACTCAACCATTTAAACAGCGATCCTGTCGTTCTTTCTCAACTCGTTAATGAGTGTGGCAAGTACGCCTTCTTTGAGCGCGTATGTTGACACGCGTATCCGGTTAAAGTGATGTCTTGAAAGGATATAACGGATCAAACAACATGCAACGACGATCATGTCCACTCTCATTTCGATCATGCCGGGTATGAGCATCCGTTGCGTGCGATCCTTCTTTACGAGGTCATTGTATATTTCATAAAATCCCTCGAGTGTTAGCGGTGTTTCAATTTCTTCGGGAGTCTTGTGGATGTCGTGCTGATAGCAAAAGATATCGCTTAAAGTGTCAAACGTACCCGAAGATCCAATGAGAATTGTTGGTTTGTAACGCTGAAGCACCTCCATTAATGGAAGCAACTCGCTGTCAAAATAACGGTCGAGCGCAAGGATTTCGTCCGAGGTTATTGGATCATTCTTCTGAAATTGTTCGAGCAGGCGCTGAGCACCGATCTCCATGCTTTGCTTCCACCAGATCTTGTCATTGTCTCCTACAATGAATTCAACGCTGCCACCACCAATATCCATAATCAGCGACACCTCATCCACATCCATGGCTGCCTTTACACCCATATAGATATATTCAGCTTCCTTTTCTCCCGAGATAACAGTTGAATCAATACCGGTTATTGCTTTAATCCTGTTCACGACTTCCTGTGAATTTCTGGCATTGCGCAATGCACTGGTTCCAAAAGCGTAGATCCGTTTTATGCCCTGCTGATCAAGAGTATTCTTGAAACTTTGCATAGCTAGAAGGGCACGCTGAATTCCTTCCTCGGTAATCAACCCCTGGTTTATACCATCTTTCCCGATCTTTACGGCAAGGCGGTCTCGCTGAGTTATATGATAACCTTTCTGGTCTGCTTCAGCTATGAGCAGGTGAAAGGTATTTGTGCCCATATCGATGATAGCGATCTTGTTATCCATAGTCCAAGGCGCGTGAAGATACGAATTTTAGAAACTTGATCAAGAACACAAGCGGCAGGTGTAAATGGCTCGAACTGCATTATAAACCCTTATTTCCGATTATATTTATCCATCAAAAAACCAATCCATGAGCAAACGGAATATCAAGGATCAACAGCTTCAGGCAAAGTTCGATGAGTTAGAACGCAAGAATGCGGAATCGCTTTTGGGTGGAGGAGAAAAAAGGATCGAACAGCAGCACGCCAA
>DASVBA010000664.1:0-5872 GCA_036376095.1 Chryseolinea sp. | reverse complement strand
CCTGACCCCGCGACGTCGAGCAGAGCGAATGTGGGTGGAATGGTGGGGAACAATTCTTCCGGCACGAAGAGCATTTTGTACGGGAAGACCGTCGATCATATTCTGGAGGCAAAGGTCCTTCTAGCTGACGGAACGGAGCTGTTGTTCAAAGAGCTTTCGCGGGATGAATTTGACAGAAAAGCCCGTCAGACGGACAGGGAAGGAAGAATTTATAATGGAGTCAAAGAGGTCATTCAGAATAACACGGACGAGATAAAAAGACGCTTCCCCAAGGTAATGCGACGGGTAGGTGGTTACAATCTCGACGAGTTTGTCTACACCGACCGTTGGAACTTGTCAAAGCTGATCACAGGAAGTGAAGGGACGCTTGCGGTTACTCTCGAACTCAAGATCAACCTTGAGCCTCTTCCGAAGTCTAAAGCAGTCGTTGTTGTACATTTCGGTGAATTGTTAGAGGCAATAAGCGCTGTGGAACCCATGCTTCCGTTTAAGCCCTCTGCCGTAGAGATCATCGATCGTACGGTTTTGCGGCTAAGTGCTGAAAATCTTACCACCAAACACCTTTGCCATTTTATCGAGAATGATCCCGCTGCTATTCTCATTGTCGAATTTTATGGAGATACGAACGAATCTGTAATGGCTCGGGCTCATCAGATGATCGACACCCTCAAAAGGCAAAATCTGGGATATGCTTATCCAGTTTTCCCGGACGGCAAAGCCTTTGATGACGTGTGGGCGTTGAGACGAAAAGGGCTCGGCTTGATGATGGGAATCAAGGGTGAGAAAAAAGCGCTCAGCTTCATCGAAGACTCGGCGATCCCGATTCCTGTGCTTCCGGAGTACATCGATCAGGTGCTTAAGATCTGTGCAAAGCATAACACCGAAGTTTCGATGTATGCTCACGCGAGCGTTGGTGTAATACATGTGCAGCCGCTCCTGGACCTTCGTGACCAGAAAGATATAGAGAATCTAAAGAAGATAACGGACGAGACATTTGACCTTGTTGTAAAATACGGTGGCTCGTGGAGCGGCGAACATGGCGATGGACTGGTGAGAAGTGCTTACAACGAACGTTTCTTTGGAAAACAATTGTATCAGGAATTCAGGAACATAAAGAAATTGTTTGATCCCGGGAACCTGATGAACCCTGGAAAGATCGTCGATGCGCAAACTATAGAACACAATCTTAGATATGGTGTCAGCTATAAAGATCAAGAGGTAGCTGGCACATTCCACTACCGGAATGAAAACAGTTTCAGGGAATCTGTCCATATGTGTACAGGCGTAGGGGAGTGCAGAAAGGTTCTCGGCGGAACGATGTGCCCCAGCTTCAAGGCGACCCGCGATGAAGAACATTCAACGCGCGGCCGCGCAAATGCATTGAGGCTCGCAATGTCCGGTCAGTTGGACAAAAATGGACTAAGCGGCCAGCGCCTCCATGAAGTGATGGACCTATGTCTCTCCTGTAAAGCATGTAAGTCCGAGTGTCCTAGTAATGTGGATATGGCGAAAATGAAAAGCGATGTTCAGCAAATGTATTACGATGAGCACGGTACAACGCTGCGTGACAGGCTTATCAGAGATTCGTCAAAAGCTGCGTCGCTATTTTCGGGTGCATTGTCCGGGGTAATAAACTTTCTGCAGCACACCAGACTCTTCAGGCTCGTTATGAAAAAAGTTGCCGGGTTTGATCAAAGAAGGTTGTTACCTGACTATGCATCTGAACCTTTTTACAAATGGTTTGAACAGAATGGCAGTAAAGTGAAAGACAAGGACAAGCGTGTGGTTTTGTTTGCCGATACGTATTTGAATTTCCATGAACCGAATATTGGTATTTCGGCGGTGCAGCTGCTGAATTCCTGCGGGTATGAAGTGATACTTGCCAATGTGGGATGTTGCCAGCGACCAAGAATATCTCACGGTTTTTTGAAAGAGGCTAAGGACGGAGGCACCAAAACAGCAACTGCCTTGTCGAGGTATTTCGACGAAGGTCTGACAGTAGTTGTTTGCGAGCCTAGTTGTGCGTCGGCATTGAATGATGACCTTCCTGATCTCATTGATGATGAGAAGCTGGCTGTGAAATTAAAAGATAATGTAGTTATGATCGACGTATTTCTCGAAAGGGAAATCCAAAATGGAAATCTTAAGAAGTCGTTTGAATCAATTGCTGGTGATATTCTGATCCATGGGCATTGCCATCAGAAGGCTCTTTATGGTACCGCGTCGATGAAGAACGTTTTTCAGAAGACAGCGAAAGGTGTACGTGAGATACCCTCAGGTTGTTGTGGGATGGCTGGTTCTTTCGGATACGAAGCTGAACACTATGACATCTCTGAAAAGATCGGAGGGCAGGTGCTTTTTCCGGCTGTAAAATCAATGAAGGCGGATACCTCTCTCGTTGCGAATGGTTTTAGCTGCAGGCACCAGATCGAACATTTTACGGGTGTTAAGCCCAAACACTGGGTGGAGGTTATCCGCGCAAAATAAAACGCAATGAACTGGACGCAAGAGACCAATCCCCTTGATAACATTGCTTTGTCAGCACTGGTCGCCGCTATACCGGTTGCATTTATCTTTTATCTGCTGATCAAAAAGATGAAGGGGTACCTTGCAAGCCTGTTAACGATGACCCTTGCGATCATCCTCGCCGTCCTTGTTTATCATATGCCGCTTAAGCTGGCGCTCGCATCGGCAGTACACGGCGCTTTGTATGGACTGTTTCCGATTTGCTGGATAATTATCGGAGCGGTTTTTTTATTTAACGTTACGGTGAAGAGCGGTCACTTTGAGATCATCAAGAATTTTATGGCCAGCATTACGCCCGACCGCCGGCTGCAGGCATTACTAATTGCATTTTCATTTGGCGCTTTCCTTGAGGGCGCCGCAGGTTTTGGTGCTCCGGTCGCTATTTCGGCGGCAATGCTTGTCGGACTGGGTTTCAATCCGCTTTATGCGGCGGGTCTTTGTCTGATTGCGAATACGGCCCCCGTTGCATTTGGCTCCGTAGGGACGCCGATAATCATGGCATCGCGCGTGTCCGATATTCCGGAGATGGCGATCTCTCAAATGGTGGGAAGAACGCTTCCGATTCTATCGGTTGTAGTTCCGTTTTATCTTGTTGTTCTTATGTCGGGTTTTAAACGGTCTATGGAAGTGCTTCCTGCTATTGTCGTGTCAGGAGTATCATTTGCTTTTTTCCAGTGGTTTACGGCAAACTATATCGGTCCCATGCTTCCTGACGTCCTGGCTGGTATAGCATCCATTATTTGCATGATGATCTTGCTTAAGTACTGGAAACCCCAGGTGGTGTGGCGCTTTCAAGAAGAGCCACAGCAGACCTTGGAGTCAACCCTCAAGTATTCAATGGGCGAGGTGGCCCGCGCATGGTCACCGTTCATTATCATGACGCTTTTTATCATTGCATGGGGATTGGATCCCGTGAAAGGTGCATTGAACTCAGTAGGCATTTTAAAGTTCGAAATACCCGGATTGAATACGATCTTTAAAGCTGACGGAACTCCTTTAGGAATTAAACCTTTTGAGCTGAATTACCTTTCGGCGCCGGGCACAGCTCTGCTTCTTACTGCGATCATTGCAATACCATTATTGAATGTTACGTATGGCGAGGCTCGGAAGATCTACTGGGCTACATTAAAGCAACTTTGGTTCTCGATTGTTACCGTTGCGTGTGTTGTCGGTTTTGCTTTCATCGCGAATTATTCGGGAATGTCAATAGCAATGGCTGTAGCATTGGCTAGCACCGGGGTGCTGTTTCCGTTCTTCTCACCTATCCTGGGATGGCTCGGTGTATTTCTCACAGGGTCAGATACATCATCGAATGCGCTGTTTTGCAAGCTGCAATATTCATCAGCCGAATCATTAGGAGTTGACCCTGTGATCACTGTGAGTGCTAACGCATCAGGAGGAGTAACCGGTAAGATGATCTCCCCCCAAAGTATAGCCATCGGCGCGGCAGCCGTCGGGTTAGGGGGCAAAGAGTCTGACCTTTTCCGGTTCACCGTTAAACACAGTTTTATAATGTTGTTCATCATCTGCCTGCTTACCACCGCGCAGGCTTATGCTATACCATGGATCGTTCCAGCTTACAAGAAACTTGAAGCTGCCGTTGCGACCGGTACAGCAAGTATATCAACCGGGTTCTTCTATCTATCGATCCTCGCGTTGATATTGGTGATGGTAACAGCAACAGTAATAATTATGAATAAAAGGAAGATCAGAACTTCATGAGCGCGAATGGCATTACCATCAGGGACAACCTGAAAGACAGTTATAGTGATGTTTATACAGCTGAGGCGTTAGCATCATTGTCCGTATTGGCTCCGTTCAATAGCCGGGTCAAGGATATAATGAGCGTGCGGCTGAAGCGAAGGGCGGAAAGACAGGCGAAGAAACTGCGCATTGGGTTTTTAGATCCATTTGAAACGATCGCCGGCACAACGATCCGCGTAGCTGATGCCCGTGAGGGGCGATTTGAAGGCTCGGTTATTCCCAAGGACTTACAGCGCCAATGGATTCAAGGAACCGGCCCGGCAGCAAAACCGAATGCTCCCACAGAAAACAGCATACGTAACGTTGCGTATGCGTTGCTTTCCGGCGCGGATGGATGGATGTTTGATGGAGAGGATGCTCTGGGGCAGATCAATTCAATGTCGTTGGACAACCAGCGCAACCTGAAGCTGGCCATTCACAAAGATCCGTTGTTCCTAAAGGTAGCGGAAAGAGTTGCTGAAGAAATGAATAAGTGGGCAATGGATTTTTTGGGTCGGAAGATCATACAGGATTGGAACGCACAACTGGATTTCACCACCAAGATATTCAGGGCGCGTGGACTCCATCTCGATGATCGCCATATAAGGGATGGTCACGGGTCGGCATTGGCTGCTTCAATTGTAGATCTTTCACTTTACGTAACTAATAATCACAAAGCCTTACAGCAAAACGGCTCGTCAATAGTGTTGTACCTTCCGAAAATTCAGACTGCCGGGGAAGCTGCATTGTGGAATGAAATGCTGAATGTACTGGAGGATCATCTGAAGCTCGAGCGCGGAGCGATAAAAGTATACGTACTCGTGGAGCAGCTTGAAGCGACGTTTCAACTCATGGAGATCCGTGCTGCATTGGGAAAACACTTTGTTGGTTTTAACACCGGACGATGGGACTACATCAATAGTGTAGCCGATGCATTGTCGTGGGATAAGAGTTTTATCAATCCAAACATAGAGTCGATTGTCATGACCTATGGATACATGCGCAACTATGAAGATAGAGTGCGGCGTGCTGTTAACACTCCGGATACAAATGGAAACTTTGCATTGTGGCAGGGTGGAATGGAGCCGAACATTCCAGTCGGTTCGCAGGAAGGTGTCTCCGCAAGCATGAAAAAGGCGGTGGCGGGCGCCGAGCGTGAGCAACGGGATGGTGCAAGCGGAAAATGGGTCGCACATTGGAAGATGGTCCATATCGTGCGACCGGTATGGGAGCGGGTAGGGGAACAAAATCAACTGGGCCGAAAGTTTTCACCCTTGACCTATACGCCCGCCGATGCGACAGGACTCACCGAACTTGAGCCCGCGCCAATTACTATCAGGGGTGCGAGAAATCTTTTAAGCGTCGCTCTTCAATATGGAAACGCCTTTCTGCAGGGTATGCAAGCTGCAGCGCTTAAACCTGCAGACTTCTTCGGTAATGATGACATCTTATATCTGATGGAGGACATGGCCACGGGGGAAATTCGATTGAGCATCCTGTGGGAATGGGTACATAAAGGCGCAACACTTACGGAAGAAGATCCGGAAACAGGTGTAAAAAAAGGAAGCACTGTTAATGTAGAATTGTTTGAACGTCTGCTTGA
>DASVBA010000503.1:0-2276 GCA_036376095.1 Chryseolinea sp. | reverse complement strand
CGGTGCCTTATTGACCTTTAAATATTTTAGCTCCTCTCTAAAAGGGGCAACCTCAAGTTTATTGTTCTGTCCTGAGATAATCATAGAGAAGAAGTCATAGGGGTCAAAAACAACCAGCAATGTTTGGTTGACTGCCTTCTTCAAAAGGGGTTCAAAATGAACCTGGTCGATGCTTATGTTTTTTGATAGAAGCGTCATGAAATTCTCCATCGCTTCTTTCACCTCGGGATGGTCGTAATTAAAATATGGGCTCCTCAACCTTTTGTTTTCTTCTCTCCAGCTCTTGAAGAGCTCACTAACAACAAAAAGGTTCACCTGTTGTATATTACAAAGGGACAGAATTTCCGAACCGGTGATTCTTTCTTTTGAAGAAAAAAATCCCTTCAATATTCTATCCGCGTAGGTATCACTATAGTGTGCAATCGCTTCGAGGCTGATCTTCTCGTCCATGCGGGTTTTCTTGAAAAGTTTTTGTTAAATATTCGATATAAAGTTAATGGATATTCATCAATGTAACAGTTCCGCGGAAACAGTCAAAGAGTTGAATTTCAGGGGGTGGCTGGGGCTGAAATTATACAGAAAACGCCTTCAATGCTAAAACCTTGTATAAGGATTCAAACGGTTCGTCGATTTTCCAAACAGGTTGTCTCAGAGGCGATTAGTGGTACCGACCGTCCTTTATGGCCAGGCGGTTTGTCCAGGTCAATCCCACCCGAATAATCCTTGTCGCCTGTTCACATCTCACTTCTAACGTCTAAATTTAACCCATGTTTATTGAACCAAATCTAGGGGGAAAATACAATAAGGGTCGCTTTGGCTGGATCGAAGTCATTTGCGGGTGCATGTTTTCGGGAAAAACTGAAGAACTGATACGGCGGCTTAACAGAGCGATAATCGCCAGACAAAAGGTTGAAATTTTCAAGCCGGTCACGGACAAACGTTATCACCATACTGAAATCGTCTCTCATAATGAAAATGCAATCCGATCAACACCTGTAAATTTTGCCAGTGACATTTTGTTGCTCGCCGGGGACTGCGACGTGGTTGGAATTGATGAAGCTCAATTTTTTGACGAGGCCCTTGTCGAAGTCTGTAATAGCCTTGCAAACAATGGCAAAAGAGTAATCGTGGCTGGATTAGATATGGATTACGAGGGCAAACCTTTTGGAGCAATGCCCAATCTGCTGGCAGTGGCCGAGTTCGTTACGAAGGTTCATGCGATTTGCGCAGAGACCGGTGAGTTGGCCTCATTTTCATTTCGATTGATCGACAATGATGCTCAGGTGATGTTAGGCGAAAAGGGAGAGTATGAAGCCAGGAGCAGGAAAGCATTTTTTGAGGGAATGAAGGCAAAAAAGAAATGAGAGACTTCCGAAGTGTTCTTTGCTACAGGCGCCATTACTTCGCCTCTGCTACATTTCTTGTCTTAACACTTCAGACTCATATCGGGTTGATCGCTCAAAACATCGCCCTGGGAACGTGGCGAACTCATCTGTCATACCATCATATCAGTTCGGTTGCTTTCGGCGATCGCATGACTTTTGCCTCGGGAAATCTCGGCGTCATGTTGATGGATCAGCGTGACAACAGCGTATCGACCTATTCGAAAATCAACGGATTAAATGGGACCAGCGTCTCCCATATCGATTACGATGATTTGAATAAACAACTCTTAGTGACCTACACTGATGGCCGGTTCGACGTTGTTACGGAAGAGTCAGAAATTGTAGGATTTGATCCCACAAAAAATTCCACCGTGGTAGGATCAAAAAAAATTAATCATGCATTTATAAATGATGGTATTGCATACTTATCTACCGACTATGGAGTTATTGTTTTCGACATGAACCGAATGTTCGTAAAAGAAACGTGGAGAGGACTCGGGAACGCGGGCCAGACCCTGATGGTCTTTCAAAGTGCAATTCTTGGCGACAGCATATTCCTGGCGACAGGAAAAGGAGTGATTGCCGGTGCGCTTAAAGACAACCTGCAGGATTTCAATAGTTGGAAAAGGTTCGACAGCGGGGAGTTGAACGGGCCCGTACACCATGTCGCTAACTTCAATAACACAATCTACTCGGGAGTGAATACGTCGGGAATATTCAAGTACATGGGTGACCAATGGGTCAAAACGCCTTTCCTCCAGGGATCCTCTTTTCAATCTTTTAACGCACCTGGAGCTAACCTTTATGTTGCCGCAGACAACGGGTTGTTCAGAATAACTCCAAGCGATGACCTTTTTGAGATTGTGGATCAGCTCATCGAGCGACCAAATT
>DASVBA010000628.1:0-3199 GCA_036376095.1 Chryseolinea sp. | reverse complement strand
TGAACTTTTTGACCAAGCTGTCGGCGCTGGCTGATGAGGAAACGCATTCTTATCCTGAATACTCCCAGGATGATGGCTGCAATCAACGCGGCTGACAATAACTTAAAGGAGATCGTCTGCCACCAGGCAGCGACTATCACGATGCGAAGATCCTTTGAACCCGAGACCAACTCGTCACTGTTTCTTGCAATTACCACCTTGAACGTATATTCTCCGGGTTCAAGATTAGTGTACGCGATGAGTCTTCTACTATTATCGGTTCTGCTCCACTTTGTATCATATCCTTCAAGCATGTATGCGTACTCCCGGAATTGGGCGAAATCATATTCCAGAGACGCGAATTCAATACCGAATGAATTCTGATCGTGCCCCAGACGGACTTCTTCGATAGTTGTAATGTTTTGCGGAAGCACTTCGGTACCGGCGTGTTGTTCGACATTATTCAACAGGAATTTGGTAAATACCATGGGGATAATCTTTTCTTGTTTCCGGAACCGCGCAGGATCGAAGAAATTTACGCCACGAATATTACCAAACGCAAGCCTGCCATCGGATGTTCTCAGCACAGCATTGCGATTGTACTGACTTGCCGACAAGCCGTTTGACCTGCTGAAATTCGTGAAGGTTTGGTTTTTTTTATGGAATACGCTCAAACCCATATTATGACTGATCCATATCCGTTGAAGGCTGTCCTCCTGAATGGCCTGGACATAACTATTTGCCAGTCCCGATTCCTCTCCGAATAACTGCGAAGTCTTAGTCCGAGGATCGTATCGAACAAGACCTTTGCTGGCCGCTCCTATCCAGACGACACCTTCACCATCGATATACAACGATAAAACCGTGGTTCGCGGATTAAGGTGGTCAGTTTCTATAAAAGTGTAGCTGCCGAGACCCGCCTTTAGAAATCCCAAGCCTCCCACCTCACGACCGATCCAAATGTTATTGTCGCGATCCACGAGGATCGAGTTAACACGGTCAACAGGATTTTTACCTCCATCTGCACTCTTGATTCGTGTAACCTCGCCTTTTGTGATGTTATACCGGTATAACCCTTTGTCGAACGTCCCGATCCAAAGACTTCCCGAATGGTCGGCATTCAACGACAACACTTCGCGGCCGATCAACGGGTGAAGGTCGGACAGCATGCTACATTTTCCTGTGCGACCATCAAGACGTGACACTCCATCTCCCCAAGTGCCAATCCAGAGTGTGCCTTCTTCATCAACTTTCAGGGACTTTATCTTGTCGGTGTTTTTGCAAACAGTGACAGATTCAACGGGCACGTTACGCGAACCAAGTTTGCCTTTCATGTGAAAGAGTCCACCACCGTCGACACCGAGCCAGATACCTCCATACTTGTCTTCCTGGATAGCATTTATGTTTCCGTATTTTATCGAAGTTTTCTCCCCTATCGTGATGGGTAATGACCCGAAGTTCATCGCTTTACGATCATAGACATTGATGCCTTCATAGTACATACCCACCCAAACAAGGTCCTCCTGATCCACATACACGACCTTCACAATTGTTCCTTGTATTCCGCTGCGATCTTCCTGATCCTGAAGAAAGGTGTTCATCGCTTCCAGTTGCCATGGGTCTGCTTCAGGAGGAATAAGCGTCAACCCATGATCTGTTCCAATCCAGATATTTCCCTCGGAGTCACCAGCTATGGAGGCTATGAAATTACTTTTTAGTCCGCCAGGTCGATCGGTACGGAAATACCGGTGTTGCCCCGTTGCAGGGTTGTACACCAGTAGTCCGTTGCGCCACGTGCCTGCCCAAAGAAGGTTCCGGCGTCTATCGACGTAAAAGGTTTGTATATCGCGTTCGATTTCGGTGATAGGATGAATGCTGGACTGGCCGGAAACAGTGTTGTAATTGTACAGACCGTTCATATTAATGGCCACCAGGATGTTTGGACCTTCACCCTCCGTCACGACAAGAACACGCGAACCGGTCGTTAGAAAGGAACCAGTCTGTATGGAAACGCGTTCGAACTCCATGGCAGCAGGATCAGTGATCTTAGCGCGGAACAAATCGTCAGCACCTACATAGAGATAGCCGTCTCTCCCCTGCATGATATTTCTAACGGACCTGCTGGCCGACCTGTCTTCGGAAGCAAACGTGTACCGACGGAACGTATCGCTGCTGCGATCATACAGGCAGAGACCTCCATCAAGGGTACCAACCCATAGATTATGGAACGTGTCTTCGAAGAGGCCAAGAATGAAATTGCTGCTTAAGCTCAAAGAATCGGATTCACGAAGGCGGTAGATCTTCATCTGGTTACCGTCGAAACGGTGGAGGCCGTCTTCTGTTCCGACCCAGACAAATCCCTGGAAATCTTTCACGATGGCGCGAACATTACCATTACGAAGTCCATCTTCCTGGGAGATCTGGTTAAAGAAAATTGGCTGAGCAGTAAGCCATTGCGGTACCAATAATGCGACTACCAATAAAAAATCAAGACACGAGATGCGAAGGGCATCTTTTTTAAGCTTCAACTTTGACGTTAAGGGATTTAACATAAATCAATAGGTACTCGCTACCGGAATGCACAACCCCCGCCTTTTGATAAAATGTTTTTGGCGTTATATACAATTTAACGATTTCCCAGCTAATGATTCTGGGAATTTTAAGGGTAAGAAATGCCCAATAAAACTTTGTTAAGCAAGGATCTGTCGTCTTCAGCGTAGCTTGAGCGCAAGGAGATGGCACCCGAGCTATACCAGGGTGCGCTCGCTCATTCCCAGGGTTCTTTGGATTCCGGATTGAAGACGATGCGATGTTTTCTCTATTCGGTCGATGTACTCACCGGCGTTGGCCACACTGACATCCTGGAGGCTGAGCTTGCAGAGTCCTTGTATCGTTGCCACTGAACTTTTGATCTCCATCGAGATCCGTTTCATTTGTTGGTTACGCTCCTCCAACAAATTCATTAGTTCAATTTTATGAGTTTCAAGCGCCGCTGTTCGCTCCTTCACTTTGTGCTCCAACGAGATGTTCGCGCGTTTTTTCTGCTTAACATTTTGCACCAGTACAAATACGAGAATGATAGATAAAGCTGCGGCGACACCTATAAAAATGTTTATTATTCGTTGCCGGATGATCACGTCGTTCTGGAGAGCCAGTATTTTTACCTGACTGTCGATCTTTGCTTGATTCTCCCTTTCCATGTATTCCGCCTCAACCTTCA
>DASVBA010000627.1:0-2799 GCA_036376095.1 Chryseolinea sp. | reverse complement strand
CACATCGCAGAAAAACTGGGCTTCAAGAAAGGCGTGGTTGCCGAGATCTCGCAACACGTGTACAGCGACCCGACAATTACCGCTGATCGTGACATGGTAAAAACCAAGGCCATGAAATTCCTCAAGACGAAGGAGTAAGATACTTCAACAATAAAAGAAGAAGGCTGTCCGAATAGACGGCCTTTTTTTGTTGCGACCTTTTGACCCTTCAAATGCCGTTAGGTTAACTCCGCTGGAGTGTTGATTGTTGAAATATTGATTGATTTCGGTTTGGGTAACTCAGTTTCGGGAATAACACTCAATAATCAACAATCAATATGGTCAACACGCAAGGTGTGACTACAGACTATATACAGGATACCACAAGACTATCTCTTATAGGCTACCTTACCTCCTACTATCACCATAGACACCTCAGTGGTTAATATCTCTTCCTCTGAAACGGTCATTATATCTTTTGAAAAAACAGTGAAGTCCGCAAGCTTGCCAGGTTCAATCGAACCCTTTACATTTTCTTCGAACGCGCCAAACGCTGCATCTATCGTGTAGGATCTTAACGCCTGCTCTCTTGTCAATTTTTGATCAGGCTCGTATCCGCCGGCCGGTTCACCTTTTAATGTCTTTCGCGTTACGGATGCATAGAATGAAGGAATTGGATTTAACGGCTCGACCGGTGCATCAGTACCGTTGACGATCCTTGCACCTGCCTTAACTAACGATTGCCACATGTACGCTCCTTCCACAATTCTCTTTTCCCCCAATCGCTCAATAGCCCATGGTCGGTCCGATGACATGTGTATTGCCTGCATGGCGGGAATCACCCCGAGCTCTGCAAAGCGGGGAATATCCGAGGGGTTCAGGTGTTGAGCATGTTCAATTCTGAATCGATGGTCGACCGACTGCTTTGGGTTCTCGCGAATGGCGATTTCATACCGGTCAAGAATTTCCTTGTTAGCCCTGTCACCAATTGCATGGGAGCAAACCTGAAAGCCATGTTTTAATGCCTCCCTGGATGTCTGCAACACGGTATCCATGGATATAGTAGCCATTCCGGAAAAATCCTTTCGGTCAGAATAAGGCTCCAGCAACCATGCTCCTCGCGAACCAAGCGCACCATCACAGTTCAACTTGATTGAACGTATGGTTAGCCACGATGCAGTGTCGATCTCAGGGCCCCGCCTCAGCCACTCATGCACCAGCTCACGGTCCCGGCCAGTTATCATAACGTATAGTCTAACCGATAACTTGTTGTCTTTTCTGAATTCGTGAAATAGTGCAATATCCTCACGCGTGGCGCCGGCATCATGAAAGCTTGTTATTCCATTCCGAAGGCACGCTTTGAGCGCAAGGTCCAGCGCTTGCCTGTCGGTTTCTTCGGTGTCCTGGGGGATGTGACGATCGATTAGATTCATCGCTCTTTCGTTGAACAAACCAGTTGGATTGCCGAGGGCATCACGAATGATCTCACCTCCCTCACTTTCTTCGCCGCTAAGTTTTTCTATCGAGAGCTGATTCACGCCCGCAATTTCCATTGCTTTTGCATTTGCAAAACCTGCATGACCACTCGCGTGACGCAGAAACACCGGATTATTCGGAGACGCTTCACTTAGCTTTTGATGTAAGGGGAAACCTTTGACCATTTTATCCGGCTTGACTTCCCATTTGTCCTGATGCCATCCCCGACCAATGATCCACTGACCCGGTTTCGCCTGACTTGCTGCAGCCCTTACCATCTCGATCATTTCATCAAAGCTCTTCACGTTCATAAAGTCCAGGTTAAGCTCATTGTACCCTATACCCATGAAATGTCCGTGGCCTTCAATGAACCCAGGCGTCATCACTTTTCCTTCGAGATCGACAACGGACGTATTGGTTCCAATCATGGCGCGCGCCTCTTTTTCAGCACCGGCAAAAACGATCTTATTTCCCGTTACGGCTACCGCTTCGACTATTGCCGATTTATCTGACGCTGTATAAATCCTTCCACCCAGAACTACCAGGTCCGGGGACGCAATTTCTTTGGTGCAGGAAATCGAAACGCCTATTAACAGCATTATCAGGGGGATCTTTTCGAATAACATTTTCTTCATGGCCTAATTTTAATAGAAAATCTTCTAGTTCTAGCCCATTATTATCTTTGAGGCAGGAATCAATGTTTAATTATTCCTTTCTTTTGAAAAAATTCAGCTGGAAATACATCACAAGCCTCGTAAGTCAGGCCTTAAAACAGGGAATCACGCCCCGGAAGCTTGCATTGACGTGTGCCCTTGGTGCGGTGATCAGTATTTTTCCGCTATTCGGCACCACTACGTTGATCTGTTTTGGTATTGCAATCGCACTGCGACTAAACATTGCCATCATTCAGTTAGTGAACTATCTGCTCGCACCCCTTCAGATCATTCTTATCTTACCGTTCATAAAGATCGGCTCAAACGTGTTCGGATTGAATCCCTTTCCTTATACGTCGGAACAGTTGTTGCATCTTTTTAAGAATGATTTTTGGATGTTGGCGAAGGAAGCAGGAATGGCATTGCTGGCGGGTGTCGGAATGTGGGTGCTGTTCTCTATACCGCTTTTCTTCTTCCTCTTCTATTTGTGCTTCTGGATCTTCACGCAATGGAAAAGCCCGCGTCAACGTGAGTTGAAATCCCAGTAAAGTTTTTGCATATAGGCTTTGCCCTCGTCAAGGTCGACTGTTGATGTCATGCCATCTTCCTGAATCACGCGGTTGGCTATATTATCAAACACCAGCACTCCTCCGTTCTTAACAACTCCGAAGCCATTGTTGTAAACGAATAT
>DASVBA010000624.1:0-3230 GCA_036376095.1 Chryseolinea sp. | reverse complement strand
CAATAGGCACAGGGATCCCGATTTCTGCCGGCATTTCTTCAGCTACTGATGTTGATTGGTTCAAGATCGAAATTCCTGGTAATTCCAATGCTTCGTTAACGATTTTATTGGGTGATATATATGGCAATCTGCCTTCCGAATATGATCTATATGTCTATAACAAAAATCTTGTCCTCATCGGTTCATCAGCTACAACCGCAACTGAAGCCGTTACGGTGAATGCACGTGGCAAGAACCTCAGATTTTATATCAAAGTTGTGAGTGAAAACGGAACTTATGTACCTCAATGTTATCCCTTAGTCGCTGAGATTTCGGAAAGTTCAAGACCGACAGTTAGCGCCTCTGCTCCCATTAACGAAGTACATGAAGAAAAAAGTAAAGCTTTGCTTTATCCCAATCCGGCATCAGAATTTGTGTATCTGAACTTCAATAGTCCTAAAGAAGGGTTAATCAATATACAAATAGTAAACAGTATTGGCCAATTGGTAAAACAAATTCCTGTTAATGCTATTAATGGTCATAATCAATTTAAGATACAGGTAGCTGATATCAGACCGGGCATGTATATTCTAAGGATCAAAAAGGGCGACTTAATCCTGACAAGAAAATTTGTGATCGCAAGATGAGTGGGCAAGTTCAGGACTTGCATTTAACTCCTCATCTGCTTAAAAAAACTTTTTATGAGAAAATATTTGTTCCTGTTTGTAATGCTCTCATCAAATTACATTTCAGGATATACCCAGGCTTCGTTCCAGGCAAATGCAAATCCAATAATTCTTCGTGGCACGATCATCGTACCGGAAGGAGTCATACTGCACGGATACGTTGGTATCGTTGATGGTCGGATCGTTTCAGTATCCGAAAATGCGCCTGATCTTCCTAACGCCGTTTCTGTCAATACACATGGCATCATCCTTCCGGGCTTGGTTGATGCACACAATCATCCTCGTTCGAATGTTGTACCTCGATGGAAACCGAACCGGATTTATGCCAACCGTCATGAATGGAGACAGGATCCGGAGTTCCTGAGTTTGGTAAATGGACCAATTAGCCAGGTCGGGTCCACTAATTTCTGCGACATGAACAAGTGGGGTGAGCTGCGTGCACTTGCAGGAGGAACGACATCGATAATGACCACACAACCGCAACCGTGTATCCAGGGCATGGTTCGCAATCTCGATTACAATAGCGGATTTTATGGAACGACGCAACTCGATCTCGAACATATTTACAATGTGCTTGACCTTCCACCTGCAAATGCTCCGGCTGCAAGGGCGGAATTTGTTTTCGCGGCGAAAAACTTCTTCATCGATAATCCATTTTATGAAGCGCTGGTCATTCACGTGGCGGAAGGAATTGACGCATTCTCTCTGGAAGAATTTACTTTTCTGCAATCACAATCATTGCTCAATCCTAAGGGTGTCGTTATCCATGGTATTCCACTTAGACCATCGGACTTCCAGGCGATGGCTCTGAATGGCACATCATTGGTTTGGTCGCCACGAAGTAACGCTGAACTGTATGGAGCAACTGCTGATATTAATGCAGCACTGGATGCAGGTGTTGAGATCGCACTTGCTCCGGACTGGGCAGTCACCGGTAGCAGTAATATGCTGAATGAACTTAAGGTAGCTGCACTTTGGAATAATGAGCGGCTTGGAGGACGGCTTACAGACCAGCAATTGGTGGATATGGCAACATCGATTCCAGCTCATGTTGCGGGAATCGATGATGAGGTTGGTGCTATCAAAGTTGGACTTCGTGCTGACATTCTCGTCATCAACGGTGACCATAACAATCCATACAAGACAGTGATTGATGCGACTGCCGCCGACGTGGACCTCGTGTTCATCAACGGAGTTCCGCTCTATGGTGATCGCATTTTCATGAAGCATTTTTGGGATGAATCTGAACTGGAAGAAATTGAATCACCTCAAGCAACAAAAACATTGGCGACACCGGCAGTGAATTTTCTTGTGTCAGATGTTGAGAACAGGTTGCAGCTTGCACTGCAGGCACAAGGAACATCATTGGCACCATTGACCGAAGCGAACGATTTTGTGTTACCAGCACAAGCAGCGGCTCGTTTTCCTGGTCAATCAAATAATGTAAATGACATGACGAAAGAAAAAACTCAGAAAGGCAAATTAATCATAACTGCAGTTCCTAATCCAAGCAGGAATTATTTTACAATAAGAACTCAGAGCAGCTCAAAGGAACTGTTACATGTAAGAGTAATGGATCTATCCGGAACGATTGTTGAAACAAAAAATGGAATGGTGGCAAACACGACCTTTTCTTTTGGCAACAACTTTCAGGCAGGTGTATATATTGTAGAGATCACGCAGGGCAGTCAGCGGCAAATATTAAAATTGATCAGGGAGTAAGGTCATCAAAGAACATCACTATTAAGAGGATAAGTGTCAATCTCGTTTTTCTATTTGTTTTCATAAAAAACAAAAATCTTTCATTGATCTCCGGTAACACTACATTGGGGCAACTAGTCGCCATTACTTTTTATAAAAATTTATTAGCGTTTGGACATTATCAATTTTTTCTTGAATATTCAAAAAGAGTTTAACTTCATTATTGTATTTCCTTCATTATTATAAATAATTCCTCCATCGCCAGGTCTTGTCGGTTAGTTAAGTGAATTACTAATTTTTTATTTAATGCTCTGAAATTTTCTCTCCACCAGGGATCAGATCTTGTATTCACTATTCTTTCACCTCAAAAAACTTCTTATGAGAAAGTATTTACTTTTTGCAATACTTCTTGCAGGGAATTTCATCGTGTCGTTTGCCCAAACTTCTCCTCAAACGAGAACGCCAGGCAATGTAAATAACCTCAATCAATTCAAGCAAGTTTTTGGTGATTTAAATTACCCCGGAGCCCGCGCCCAAAATCTTGCCAATGATGATAACAGATTTGTGAGTTCAAGAAGGTTGACAGCCACCAATGATTCTGCAGGCCCTTTTCCGAAAAATTCGTTTTCAGTTCTGGCATTGCAAGGTTTTGGATTTAGCATTCCCGATGACGCGATCATCGAAAATATCTCGATTAGATTAAGACGGTTTAAAACTGGTAGCGCACCCGTCGGAGACCACACTCTTTCTTTAATTCAGCGGTTTCAATGCCCGGAACTCGATGATATTTGCAGGTATGGTGTTTTTTGGACTTACCTTGATACGTATGATGGTAAGATTTACCCAGCAAGCGAAACAGAATAT
>DASVBA010000619.1:0-3005 GCA_036376095.1 Chryseolinea sp. | reverse complement strand
TTATTGATTGTAATCGTTTTCGGATTCAAGAGGGCTGACTTGAAAAAAGATCTTGCTGTTTTAAGGGGTCTTTCAAGGCGAAATCGAAATATGACCATACTGCTCACCATGGCAGGCGGAGCACTGCTTATTGTCAACTGGTTAACATTCATTTACATCGTCAATAATATAAATATAAAGACGGCCTCGTTTGCCTATATGATATGTCCGGTGATTACGGCACTGCTTGGGTACCTGATGCTCAAGGAAAAGTTGACAAGCCTTCAATGGACAGCTGTAGCGCTGTGTGCAGTGAGCTGCATCCTCATGGGCATAAACTCAAGTCTTGAGCTTGGCTATAGTTTTCTCACAGCCTTTACCTATGCGCTTTACCTCGTTTCACAACGCCGAAACCAGGGATTCGACCGAATGATAATGTTGGGAGTGCAGGTCTTGGTCTCGTTCGTGATCCTGAATTTCTTTTTCAGCACACTTGTAAAAGAACTACCCACGAGTGGACGGTTTTACAGCATTACCTTCCTGATCGCTGTGGTGTTCACAGTACTTCCCCTTTTTCTGAACCTTTATGCCCTCAACAAAATAAATTCCGCGACTATTGGTATTCTGTTATACCTGAACCCGATCTTTAACTTTTCCATCGCCTTTATCGTGTTCAAGGAGCAAGTAAGCACAATACAGGTAATCGGCTATTCAATAATCGTAATTGCCATCATCCTTTTCAACTATCCGGTGTTCAAGAGGGTTAAGGGTGCAATGGCAGAAAAATTCACCTGACACTTTGAGCAATCACTTGAATACGACACTGGACAAAATTCTCGGGATCGATTATCCGATCATCGTAGCACCCATGTTTCTCATTTCAAATACAAAAATGATAAAGGCTGCGTTGTCGCAGGGTGTCACGGCAGCGTTTCCCGCCTTGAACTACAGATCAGATCAGGAGCTTACGAACGCTTTGAATGAAATTAAGTCGTTCTCGTCGAAACCGTTCGGAGTAAATCTCATCGTCAACAAATCAAATCCAAAATACAAAACACAGCTGAGCATACTATTGGAAAATCGCCCGGCGTACATCATAACATCGTTGGGCAATCCCCGTGAGGTTATTGAGAAATGCCAGCCATTAGGTATCAAGGTATTTTGCGATGTAGTTGATCTGAAATATGCTAAGAAAGTTGAGAATCTCGGAGCAGATGCCTTGATCGCTGTTAACAACAGGGCTGGGGGCCACGCGGGCCACCTTTCACCCAGGGAATTGATAACACAACTGAGGGAGAACTGCAACCTACCTGTGATTTCAGCGGGAGGTATTGGCAGGGGTAAACAATTGAGAGAAGTAATGGACTGGGGGGCGGCTGGAGCATCGATCGGTACGATCTTTATTGCATGTGAAGAATCCGATATATCTCCCGAGTACAAGAAGGCAATGATCGAGTATGGTGAAAGCGACATCGTGATGACCACAAAACTTTCAGGTTCACCGCTCACGGTTATCAATACACCATATGTCCAGCAGCTTGGAACAAAAGCCAACTTACTTGAATGGGTATTGAATAATAATAAAACGCTGAAAAAGTATGCTAAGATGTTGCTGGCGTTGCGTGGAATGAAACAGGTGGAACGTGCTGCTTTTGGCGCCACATACAAAACTCTTTGGTGTGCCGGTCCTTCTATAGAGCATGTAACGTCCATTCAACCCCTCGCTAATATTATTAAGACACTTGTGGATGAATTCAAACTCAGCAAGTCAGAATCAAATAATATAAGGAGTGCACAATGAAAGCCGTATCAGTCAGCGAGATAAAGAAAGAATTGGTAAACCTCGACAACAAAACCTTGCAAGAGCTATGCATGAGGTTGGCGAAATACAAAGTGGAGAACAAGGAGCTGCTTACTTATCTCTTATTTGAAGCCCACGATGAATCCTCTTACATAAGTCTGGTAAAAGAGGAAATTGATCAGCTCTTTGCGTCATTGCCTCAGGGTAACGTTTACTATATCAAAAAGAGTCTGAGAAAAATACTTCGCCTAACAAACCGGCAAATAAAGTATTCAGGCCTGCCGAAAACTGAAGTGGAGCTTCGCATTTATTTTTGTTCTAAGATAGTTTCTGCAGGCATTCCGCTGCAAAAAAGCCAGGTGCTCACCAATCTCTATGAGCAACAATTAAAGAAGATCAAAACGGTGATCGAAAAACTTCCCGAAGACCTTCAATACGACTATCACGATGATGTTGAGTCGTTGAAGTCAGCTTAAGAAATTTGCATCTACAGGGGATTTGCTTTTATTGCATTGCCAACAAAACCATTGAAGCATGAATGAGAAAGATCACTGGGACAAAATAGCTACCAGGTACAATGAGGAGATCTTCGATGTTTTTAAGAGTGATCGGGACAAACGATTGGCTCATTATTTCCGTAAACATGCAAATTCTAAACATGACGCCATCGATTTTGGGTGTGGTACAGGAAAAGCATTTCAGTATTTGTCGCCTGCATTCAAAACAGTTCATGCAATAGATATCAGTTCGCAATGTCTGGCCACGGCTAAAGAGAGAGCATTCCCCAACATAACATTTAGCCGGCAGGATCTCTCGAGGCGAAATCTACACCTCCCCAAGGTCGATTTTGTCTTTTGTTGCAATGTGATCATGCTGCCGGAGGTTAGTAAAAATCAGATCATGTTCGACAACATCCATCGTTGTCTCAGTAAGAATGGAAGTGCCTTAATAATCATCCCTTCGTTAGAATCGATCATGTTCTCGTCGTGGCGATTGATCGATTGGTATGGCCGCGAAGGTGTAAGTCCGGAGGAGATCCCTGCTTCGGAACTCGCTTACTTCAAGGGCAATAAAAGAGACGTTCTTCAAGGTATTATCTACATTGACGGAGTTCCAACAAAACATTACTCGCAGTCGGAAATAGAGGTACGGATCGAAAGGGCGGATCTGGAATTGATTGCAGTAGAGAAACTGGAGTATGACTGGGATTCTGAATTTTCTGCGC
>DASVBA010000616.1:0-4534 GCA_036376095.1 Chryseolinea sp. | reverse complement strand
TAACGAATGCAGCAATTCCGGCGACGTAATGTTTTGGGTTGTTCACAGTATAAAGAAGGGGAAAATTATTGAATGAAGAAGTGAGCCTGTCAGGTATGTTAAAAAAACCCGTTGGTTTAATAGAACCTGACCTTCCACATCCGCGACCATGACGACGCCGGTCCAATCTTTTCAATACCTTCCTTGGTTGTAAAGTTTTGATCGTGATTTACCGAGTCGGCGATCCCACACCAGGGTTCAATACAAACGAAGTCGGCATTTGGGGCTGCCCAAAGTCCGATGTAGGGAAATCCATCATAGTAAAAATCAAGGCCATGTGAATGAGCAGCACTTTTAAGCGATATGCAGTTTGAACTTAAATGCTTTAAAACGATTGCATCATCAAAGAACAGCTTCTTGCTGAGAGCAATACGATCAGAATGGTTAAGAAAAGGAATGGGCTTTTCTTCGATGAGGCCTTTCGTACTGATCGGCCACCTGGATGCCGTTTCTTTGATGTTGAATTCCAAATAGTAATCCTCATAACGGGTTGCTTCCATCAACGGAACCTTAAAGGCGGGATGTGCGCCAAGCGAGAAGTACATGTCTCCTGTGCCATTGTTCTCAACCGAGTATTCAACGTGAAGGAAATTGTCTTTCAACGAATACACGATAGCGAGCGAAAAGCTGAATGGATATTTTTTTAAGGAGCCTTCGTCGCTTTTCAGTGTAAACCGGGCTTTGTCATCTGCAAGTGTGGTGACCTCAAAGGATGCATCTCTCGCAAAGCCGTGCCGTGAAAGGGCGTAGCCGTTCCCTTCGAAAATAAATTTGTCGTCTTTTAAGGTTCCCACGATCGGGAAGAGTACCGGCGATGTCTTTCCCCAAAAAGCAGGGTCGCCTCCCCACATGTAGTCCAGCCCCGTATCGCGGTTAAATACACTGAAAAGCTCCGCCCCTTTTGAACGTACTTTAACAACCAAATCCTTGTTCTCAAGCGTAACATCCATTCGTAATCCATTTAGTGAAGTTCATACTATTAACGCATTCTGCCATCGACCACGATAGTCATCTCGCCTATGCTTACCGTTGCATCCGGAAAGAAATTCCATCTTACGTAACCTCCCGTTACTTTACCACCCAGTTCCGAGTTATCGCCCAACGATAGTCTTACTACGCCAGCACCATAACCGTAATAAGGTATCCACCTGACGCCGGTCCGTGGAATGGCAAGCAATGGATTAAAACCGAGTGCAAACTCGCGGAACCATTCACCCGCAGAACACGCCATACGAAGCTCTTCCCTTACCGCGTCAACGCCGGACGTAGCCTTGATTTCGACGATCTTTCCTGCTTTGAACGTCAATATTAATCCCGTCACATCTTTGCCAGCCCACTCCCCATCCGGAAATGCGATTGTACCGTTGACGGTTTCTTCGACGGGAGCCACCCGAATAGCACCCGATGGCAACTCGATTTCACGATCGATCAGATTCTTCGCATAGGTGGTTCGTCCTTTTGAGGCGTCGCCATCCTGCTTGGTCACAGGGCGATCACCAATGGAGAATCTGATATCGGTACCCAGCGGTGTCGTTACATGGATCTCTTTGCCCCGTGCTGCCTCGTCGAAATACTGGTGAAGTCCCGCTATCATTCGATAGTCCGTGTTTAACAATGCCCTTTGATATACGCTGTCCACTTCGGCACTTTCCGGCAGCAATGCACCCTCGAGGCTATACGCTCCTGACCAGTGAAAATGGATGGTTCTGCCAGACCCTTTCTGAAGCACTTTCTGCATTGCAGCGTACGGCGCATGCGTGACTGTCGCTCCCGGCATCATGATCGCGACGTCGACATTCTTAAAATGTTCAGCCAATTCATCGACGGACATGTCTGCCATGCCTTCAAAAAATTCTGCCTGAGAATCCGGGATCCATTCGTGCGGCCAATTCAAAGTGTCTACACTTACCGTTCCGAGGTATTCACCTTTGGAAGTTTCAATTTTTTGTCTCAGCAGCGGAATCATTGCATCAAACCTGCCCGGACTCGCAACAATTAAAATCCTTTCACCAGGCTCAATATTCATCCTGCGAATTAACATGGTGCTCATCGCCTCCCAGTCAAGTTGAAAAGTGGTTGCGTCGCCTGTGGTTTCCGTTGAAGATTCCTTTTTTTGACAGGCTCCAAGCAAAGTGAGGATAGCAAGGGTTGTGATTATCTGTTTTTTCATAAAGTGAACAAAGGTATTAGGGGTGTGATTGGGTGGGGAATGTGGAAGTTGAAAATGTGAAGTTCTAAATGTAAAATCCTAAAGTCTAAAGTCTAAAGTCTAAAATCTAAAATCTAAAATGTAAAATGTAGAATGTAAAATTAACGTTAAGGGTTGCGGACAACGGTTAACATAAGCTGCTCCATACACTTCTCGATATACTCGCCATTGCCGGGACCATACCAATTCATCAGCTGCGTCTCATAGTGATCGACGTCGTAGTATTTGTCCGGGGTGACATAACCAATATAGCCACCGTTAAAACTAGTCACCATGGCATGCAACCCATGACGTGTTGCCAACGAATCAATAGATCGGTTAAACTCTCCCGAGAAATCACACGGCGCACCGAGCATTACGATACTTCCCACTCTTAATACGGTAAGAAATTCAGGGTAATCCCCGAACGCCAAATCAAACGTCCATGGACGCAGACGCCAGTCCTTCAACACCTTTGCCTGTGTTTCACTAAGCAAAAGCGGCACCCGGTGCATTACCAGCGTAGAATCATTCACACTGAAAAGCCGGTCGCGGTTTGATAAGAACCCTTTTGTTATTTCTTCAGACATCACGTCAACACAACTCCATCCTTGT
This sequence comes from Chryseolinea sp., assembly GCA_036376095.1. Classification (GTDB taxonomy): domain Bacteria; phylum Bacteroidota; class Bacteroidia; order Cytophagales; family Cyclobacteriaceae; genus Chryseolinea. The sequence continues at coordinate 1,692 of DASVBA010000616.1, read as the reverse complement.
TCCGGAACTTTTCCTGCATGGCTTCCAACGGAGCCGGCCATGAACATCACAAAATCATATCCCTGTTTTTCAAGCGTATCGACTAATTTGCCTGGATAATCCCGTGAGAGCACGATATCACGAGAAAACAGACAGGTGGCATGAGCCGTGAAGCTCATCAACAACAGCTTGCTGCTGTCGCTGTGATGAACTTCAACAACACGAAGCAACGAATCGACAGGCCCGTTGTCGATCATACGGTTGTAAACAATTTCATCCAACGGGATTGTTCCGGTCTTCAGCGTGGCCGGCTTTAAGTTCTGTGCAGCTTTTACTATACTGCTCTTTATCTTGTCGGCGATAAAGTGTACGATCGAATCGTTATAGGAACCATATAAAAAAGCCATTGCACCTTTTCCCCAGTTCCCAATACCGTTATGGGTATGAACAGCGCCGAGGTAAGTGTTGTCTAACGTGAATCCGATTTCCGGAAGCTCCTTTTCCAATAACTCCGTTACTGTCGGCGGAATGATCAGCAGATCAGCACTGACGACAGCCACCCGGTTAGTGCCATTGTCGAACACAAGCGTGCGTACGTATAAAGAATCGTGAACGGACGTGTATAATTTTCCCAGGCGTTTGCCATATCCTGCCGTTGCTGTGGGATAGGGCGGAGTCAGATTTTCTTTTGCGTGACCGACCATAAAGCGTTCGCCAGGTGGCGTAGCTTGCGGAAGTGTATCCATTTCGTTGGTCATCGCCGCCAGAAGTTGCGTCCTGTCAATGTCCCTGTCGATCGGAACAACGGCCACCACAAAAAACAAAACGATCAAACCTATAACGACAACAAAAAAAATCGCGATGTAGCGGAGGAACTTTTTCAACTTCATAGCATGCAAGATAGCGATTTGCGTCATTGTCCTTCAACGTTCAACGCCGTCTGAACTCCCACGGCGGAACAGGATTGTCGTCCTGCCATAACCCTCTCTTACTCCTGCGGGCATCGTCCTGTAGTTGTTCGATTTTGTCATCATTACTGTAACGTGTGAAAAGCCATGCATAACCGGCTTTTACAATTTCTGCATTTACGTATGTACCATCATCGAGATAGACATCACACACAAACCTTCCGTATCTGTCTTTGTTTCGAATAGTGACATTGATCTCTTTTCCTGCGATGAGGTCCGCCGTGAACTCCCGCGCTTTGACACTAAATGCTTGTCCGCGTTCAGGTGAATCGATCCCAAACATCCGAACCCTTATCTTTTGGTCGGACATCAGATCGAACGTATCACCATCGACTACCTTGATGACTTTACCCGTTCGTTGGTCAGTCGAGCATGAAAAGAAACAGATAATGATTAACAGGAGACGCATAATTCACGCAAAGTAATCCGGCATTCCCACAAGATCCTAATAACTGTTAGCTTAATACTTTGCTTCTGGTTATTTTTGAGCTGATATACGCCTCGCGAATGAGTACGACTACAACCTCAGAAAAAACGACTAAGAAGCCGCAGAACCTGGCAGGCCATGAGGCACCCGAACCTTACAAACCAAAGAACAAAATAAGGATTGTTACAGCAGCCAGCCTATTCGACGGACATGATGCCGCCATCAACATTATGCGTCGGATAATACAGGCAACCGGCGTGGAGGTTATTCATCTTGGTCATGATCGAAGCGTTGAGGAAGTGGTGAATACGGCAATAC
>DASVBA010000611.1:0-2646 GCA_036376095.1 Chryseolinea sp. | reverse complement strand
GGAAGTATAATCGTCGTGTTCCTTTTCAGGGAGTCATCTGCTATGGAGGCAGCATACGGGCTCGCTATTACGATCAACATGTTGATGACGACGTCACTCCTGGCCTATTACTTTTACACGGTTAAAAAGTCTATTCTTCGTTCGATCATACTTGGAGTAGTATTCTTTACATTGGAAGGAATATTTCTTGCTTCAAACTTAGATAAGTTCGAACACGGAGGGTGGTTTACTTTCGCGATTGCTGCAGTTTTCTTTTTCATGATGTTCATCCTGCACAAGGCGCGCAAGCTACGGCAGCGGCACACAGAATTCGTCGATCTCCGACATTATGAATCAATGCTGAAGGACTTACAGGAGGATGAAACTGTTCCGAAAGAAGCGTCAAACCTCGTCTACCTTGCCGTCGCGGACAGCCGCCGATACATCGACTCAAACATTATCTACTCCATCTTCAAAAAGAGACCCAAGCGTGCTGATGTGTACTGGTTCGTCCACGTCGAGACCGTTGACAATCCATTTACAAGCAAGTATAAGGTCGATACGATCATCCCCAAGAAAGCATTCTTTGTCAGTATCAAGTTAGGTTTCAAAACACCACATAGGGTAAATACCCTGTTCAACAGGATAATTCATGAGATGGCCGATAATGGTGAAATCGATTTAACAAGTCGTTATCCTGCCCTTCATAAGTATAGCATGATGTCTGACTTCAAATTTATTTCTCTCCATTCATGGGCCTCGGCAGATAGTGAAATATCAAGCTTTGAACGATTCGTCATCACAGGTTACCGCATCATCAAGTCCTTCAGTCTGGCAACTGAAGAAATGTACGGGCTTGAGGCAGCAAACATTGAGGTCGAGAAAGTTCCAATCCAGGTTGGGCCCTTAGCCAAGGTCAAGATCAGGCGTGAGAGAGAAGAGCTTAACGGATAGAGATTTTACACAGTAGAGATTTCAATGCATCATGTCCAGCTGTTCCCAGGCAAATCTTGTGGCCTGTACCGTCTTTCCACCGAAGTCATGAGTTAAGATATCAAGGGGCTTTCCCCCTTTTGCCAGGTAAAAATTTTCCGCCGCCGTATTACCTTTTAAGACGAACAAATAAAAGCTTTTGCGCTGTGTGTCAAGTAATCGCCCTGCCACGGCGTTAAGCAGTTTTCCTCCGATACCACGTCCTTTTAAGTCCGGTCTCACGTGCAGATTGTCGACCAACGCGTCAAACCCGGCCTCAGGTTTATCCAGTACAGCCACAAACCCAATAAGCTCTCCCCCCTCTTCCGCTACCAATACAAATTCCCGGTTTGTGATCTCAGGCATTTTTTTCAACCAGTATTTCCTTCGCTCACCCTCAAGATCGTTGTTTAGATATTCATCTGAAAGCAATCCGCGGTAAGCAGTCATCCAACTGGCCGCATGCAAGCTGGCTATGGCTTCTGCCTCCGAGGGTTTTGCCTCACGTATGTTCAATCCTATCATCTTCCAGTATTCGTTTGAAATGTTATCGCCGGTCGCTTTTAGCGGCGTTCAAATTTAAAAAGAATATTCTCCAAACTTATCCGGGTTCACCCGCGTTTAAAATATACCGATCGGTATATTTTATTTATTAACAACTACTGCATCCATGAAAACAACAAAAAACACAATCCTGGTTACGGGAGGAAGTGCTGGAATCGGTTTTGAGATCGCTAAATTGTTTGCCGCCAACCACAACACAGTCATTGTAACCGGACGGGATAAGTTACGTCTCCAGCGCGCAGCAACCGAACTGACGAATGTCACTCCTATAGTCAGTGATGTCAGTAATGCAGAACAAGTAGATGAGCTGGTAAGGAAGCTGGAAAAACAGTTTCCTTCATTAAACATAGTCATCAACAACGCTGGAAAAGCCTGGCTTCACAATCTCTCACTCGACAATGGCACATTCGATAAGGCTGCTGACGAAATTCAAACAAATTATCTTTCAGTCGTCCGCCTCAACGAAAAACTACTGCCTCTTCTTAAACAGCAAAAAGAAGCGGCGATAGTCAATGTCTCCTCGATAGTAGCATTTAGTCCCAACCATAGGATGTCAACGTATGGCGCAAGCAAAGCCGCCCTCCACTCCTACACACAATCACTTCGACTGGCATTATCCAGGACGTCAAACATCAAAGTTTTTGAAGTCATGCCTCCGTTAGTGAATACAGATTTTTCGCAGGCAATTGGTGGCGCAAATGGAATTTCACCGGAAACGGTTGCGAAAGAATTGATGAATGCATTTATGACTGATCAATATGAAATACATATTGGAAAGACTGCCTATATTTATGAACTCAGCCGCACGTCGCCAGCAGAAGCATTGTTGGCCATGAATCCATCGTTATAGTATTTGTTGATAGATGAATGTTATGGAAATACCTCGCAAGGTGGCAGTCATTGGATTTAATCGCATCCCCTTTGCACGCCACAATACCGCTTACACTACTGCCAGTAACCAGGATATGATGATCGCCGCCATCAATGGATTGATCGAACGTTACAAGCTACAAGGACAATTACTGGGCGAAGTCGCAGGTGGCGCGGTTATCAAACATACCCGCGAATTTAATCTCATGCGTGAATGTGTTTTGGGTACTTCGTTAGACCCCGCCACACCCGCGTGCGACC
>DASVBA010000609.1:0-2364 GCA_036376095.1 Chryseolinea sp. | reverse complement strand
GGATCGAGGGAAGGGTGTTTTAAGGTATATGATGAGAATGGAACAAACATTAGAAATATCTTTTTCCTCAACAACGAGGAGGTTGAAGACATTGACGAATACAAGAGCAACGTCGGGCCACCAGCAGTCGGCCGGGGTTGATTATATCCTGATTCTCATTGTTCTGATGTTTTGGATTACACCGTTGCTGCAATTTTGGTTAAGATAGTGACTGGACCGACTTTTGTCACGTCGTAAAACTTTCTTTATCTTGACGGCGTCCGTTACCAGACGCAATCAAATGGATCCTTATCATGTCCTGGGAGTAAGTCGCGATGCTTCCACCAATGACATACGCAAAGCATATCGCGCGCTCATGAAGAAGTATCATCCGGATATTAACGCAAGTGCCGATGCGATCCGAATGACAGCAAAGATCAACGAAGCCTACGACCTGTTGACTGATCCCGAAAAACGGTCGGCTTATAACAACCGGATTTTCGCATTCGACCTGAGTGATCTCAAGGAAGATCCAGATGAGGTTTATAAGCGCGAATACACGGCGAACAAGGTCGAACAAGCACGTGAAAAAGCAAAAAAGAATGCCGTACGGCAGGCAAAGCTTTATCAGGTTGGACGAATGCTTTGTTATCCCATTCTGCTTTTTAGTATTGTAGTGATCGTCGACTATTACTTGCCCGTCCAAGTCGAAGTTGATATTCCGGTTTATGGTTACCAGAACCGTTATGTGGCTGATTCGTACATAAAGACAGCGCATTACGAATTTCGCGTGCCCGATCACCTTCACGGCGCGTACGACTTTGCAGCCGACAAGAAGAAGCCGCTCTATATTGAGTTCACGCCGATATTCGAAACGTTTACGCGGGTTGGTGTGGATGAGGGGGAGTACGCGGTCATGTACGATGTACCGGGTTCGATATATTCTTTTATCTTTTTTCCAGTCCCCTATATTTTGCTGGCGCTTTCTGTTGCATTGATAAGAAATCCCGAATTTACAAAAGGGCGATACGTTTTGTGCTTTGTGCATGCGGTTATCACCGTGGGTTTTTTAGTCGTGATGTTGAGATAATAAATTCGTACTTTGTTCTTTCAAATTTTGAAGTGAGGAACTCATCACGAAAACCTAAAACCATGAAGGTCATTTCTATACTAAGGTGTTTGCTCGTTCTGCATGCGCTTGTTTTGATGCTGAATAGTCCTTTATTCTCGCAGGCTGGCGGTAATGCAAAACGCCCAAATATCATCTTTATCATGTCCGATGATCATGCGTACCAGGCAATTTCGGCTTATGACAACCGATTAATTGAAACGCCGAATATTGACCGCATCGCAAAGATGGGAATGCTCTTTACTAATGCCAGTGTTACCAATTCGATCTGCGCTCCTTCCCGTGCTACCATTCTGACGGGAAAACACTCTCATCTCAATGGAAAAATTGATAATCATTTCCACTTCGATTCGACCAATGTAACGTTTCCGCAACTGCTTCAGAAAGCAGGTTATCAAACTGCGATGTTTGGAAAACTTCACTTCGGAAACAGTCCCAAAGGATTTGATCAATTTAAGATCCTTCCAGGTCAGGGTGCCTATTACAATCCGGACTTTATCACGAAAAACAATGGCAATATCAAAGTTGAAGGCTATGTAACAGACATTGTAACAGACATGACACTGGAGTGGTTGGAAAAAGAACGCAAGCCCGACCAGCCCTTCATGCTCATGTACCTGCATAAGGCGCCGCACCGGTCGTGGTTAATGGCTGAACGTCACCTACAGGAATACACAAACAAAAAGTTTCCGGAACCTGCTACACTTTTTGATGACTATTCAGGAAGAACATCTCCCGTCGCTGAGGCGGAGATGAACATACTTAAGCATATGAGTTGGGCGGGAGACAATAAGGTATTCCCTGAAGTGATGGATGAGCTTGGCATCGCGGAGATCGGGTACGACAAGGCGCGTTATAAAAATGAAATGGACCGGCTGAATCCTTCGCAGATGGAAAATTTTAAAAAAGTCTACTCGCGCATCAATGACGATTTCAGGAAGGCCTATCCTGCTATGACGGATAAAGATAAGATGAAGTGGAAATACCAGCGTTACATGCAGGATTATCTGGGGACGCTCAAGGCCGTTGATGAGAATGTGGGGCGATTACTTGATTACCTCGAGGCCAACAAAATGATGGATAACACGATCATTGTTTATACTTCCGATCAGGGATTCTACCTTGGCGAGCACGGCTGGTTTGACAAGCGCTTTGTTTATGATCAGTCCTTTAAAACGCCATTGCTTATCGCCTGGCCTGGCAGCGTCAAACCTGGTACCCGCTCGGATGAGTTGGTTCAAAATCTGGATTTCGCC
>DASVBA010000603.1:0-10512 GCA_036376095.1 Chryseolinea sp. | reverse complement strand
GGTCAACAGCAGAAGAAAATAAACGTGATCCAACCATAGCAGAAGGTATGGTTGACGAACGAGTGCAAATTGACAGCATCAAGAAGGAGGGCCAGGTAATCACTTTTTCAACCTCGGAGGCTATACGTTATGGCTATTGTGAAGGTAAGGTTGAATCCATTGAAGAGATCCTTAAGAAAAACAACATCACAGATTATGAGCTGGATCGTTTTTCGCTAAGCGCTACCGACAAGATCGTCGCATTCTTCCTCAACCCTTTTCTCAGCGGACTCCTGATCCTCGCCATTATTGGAGGTATCTATTTCGAGATGCAGGCACCCGGGCTGGGTTTTGCCGGACTTGTAGCATTGGTCGCTCTTATCTTGTATCTCGTCCCTTATTATCTCAATGGTCTGGCAGAAAACTGGGAAATAATCGCTTTCTTCATCGGCCTTATACTCATCGGCCTCGAAGTATTTGTAATCCCCGGGTTTGGTGTCGCAGGGATCGCCGGAATTGCCGTTACGATAATGTCGCTGGTACTGATCATGCTTAACAACGATGCATTTGATTTTGAATTCGTTCCGATGAACGACATCGTTTTTGCGTTTTCTGCAGCAGTTGGTGGATTGTTAGGCGGCGTGGTACTACTTTTCGTTGGAGGAGCACGCCTGGCAAACACGAAATTCTACAAGCGCGTTGCCTTGACGGATACTCAGGATCGGTCCGCAGGATATACAGCGAGCTTTAACCAGAAAGACATGAAGGGAAAGAAAGGTGTCACCGAAACTGTACTTCGTCCAAGCGGCAAAGTATCTATTGAGGGACAACTGTACGATGCATTTACAAGGGGTGAATATATAGAAAAAGGCCAACCGGTCGAAGTGCTCAGCGAAACCGGTTCCAGTCTGCAGGTTAGACAAACTCAAGGAAAATGAAGATCATTGGACTTATCCCTTCCCGATATGCGTCAACGCGTTTTCACGCCAAACCTCTCGTCGATATAAAAGGAAAATCGATGATCCAACGCGTTTACGAGCAAGTGTCCAAGGCTCAATCCCTATCCAAGGTAGTTGTGGCCACTGATCACCGTGAGATCTATGATCATGTACAAGCGTTTGGCGGATTGGTATGCATGACAAAGGAAAGTCATGTCAGCGGAACTGACCGATGTTATGAAGCGCTCATTCAGCAGGAAGAGAAGTTTGACTATGTCATAAACATACAGGGCGATGAACCCTTCATTCAACCGTCACAGATCGATTTACTTGCCTCAAAGCTAAATGGCATCACTGAAATCGCGACGCTTGTCAAGGCGCTCACAACGAAAGAAGAGCTCTTTAATCCAAATCTCGTGAAGGCGGTCATTAGTAAAGGTGATGAAGCGTTGTATTTTAGCCGTTCGCCTATCCCACACATAAGAAACACACCTGAGGAAATCTGGCTATCCAAACATAAATTTTATAAACACATCGGAATGTATGCTTACAGAGCTGATATTCTTGAGCAGCTTACCCGACTTGCCGTTTCGTCGTTGGAAAAAGCCGAATCACTGGAGCAACTGCGCTGGCTTGAAAATGGATACCGGATATCCACCGCCGAGACCCTGACAGAAACGTTCGGCATAGATACACCTGATGATCTGGAAAAAGCTATTCAACATCTTGCCGCCCATTAAACCCTTATACCTTATACCGTATTCCCTTATTTCCTAATTCCCTTCCCCAGGTAGCTTCAGTTTTTCAATCGCAAACTTTTCAATCTCTGCATACACAGCTTCCACGTCTTTTGATGCCAATCCAGACCCGAGAGCGTGAGCACCTGCAGTCGGCACGCTTACGGCTACTTTGAGGTCCCCCGGAGTAGACAGCTGTTCATTCATTTCAAGCATAGCACTAACTTTCACCTGCGGATCCTGTTCTTCTTCGTTCTTGTAATAATAAACGGTGAGAGAAGGCTGCTTAATCCGTTGAAACAGGTCTTTCGACATACTGGTCTCGAGCAATTGCTCCATCTGTGTTACTGCCTCCAACCTGTATTTTTTTGTCCAGTATTTTGATTCCTCCTCAGTGGCATCTGTGACGTTGTAATTTCCACCCATTATCAGACGAGCTATCTGTAATCCCCAGGGATTATTAGAAATAAAAGCTGCTGGATGCCGCAAGGCGATATTAGGCGAGAGATTGATCAAGGCGTGAACGTCGTTGGGATATTCTGCCGCAAGCTTTAGCGCAAGCGTACCTCCCGTTGAGGTACTCATTAATATGATCTTTTGACCAAGCTGCCTGCCAATTGCCAATGCAGCTTTTGCGCTTTCCCAAACACGATCAGGTGTATAGTACAATAGAGCTTCCGTTGTGTCTACACCATGATCGGCGAGTCTGGAAAGATAGAGATTACATCCAAATTCTTTTGCAAAGCGACGATGCGTGGGATCGCCTTCCATCTGCGTCCCGGAAAAACCATGTAGATAGACCACAGCATATTCGGTCTTCGTCCTGGTCGTATCCTTCCACACAATTTGCGCTTCGCAACCCGGTTTGATTTTATGTTTTGCTTCCTGTTCCGCCACATACTTTTCCAACTCGTCCGGATCTGAAGGTACCGCAGGCATCTGAAGGCTATATATCGGTTTTTCCGGTTCGGGGCCTAAAAAATAAATGCCGGCCAGAAGAATGATAGGAAACGTAATCTTAATTAGACGCCTGAATGCCATAGTGAACAGTTTTACATTCGGAAAGATAATCAAAACGACAACTCCCAATAATACGGCACTCATCAAGTATTGGTTTTTCATGGAGCGGCCTGATACCGTCCCTAAGCCGGGCAGCATCTTTACTAAGCGATATAGGCGATCCGCGAATTCACAGTAGCCGATCAAATTCCATTGCCGTAAAATTAGAATGAGGAAGTAAGGTAGCAAGTTAGGTACCGGGCCAATAAAAAATACCCGGGATCGGTTTATGGATTTGATTCCGTTGCTTCATCATATGTGCAGTAAAAACAATACTACTATGAAATCGTGGAAATTTTCGCTTCTGACACTAATTGCTGTAGGTGCGATCTTGTTGTTCGGATTCACTTTTCGAAATACAAGGACGCCGAAGAAGAAAGCTGCTGCTTTTGTCCCTCCTAAGGGTTGTGTATTCCGGACCGTTATGGGTGAAGAATCCTCTGACTTGTATTCGGAGTATAAAACTCCGGAAAAAGTGGTGGCATCAATCGATCGTGGTCTTTCGTGGATCGCGACTGCCCAAAACCCCAATGGAGGATGGGGCGCGGGAAGCCATTCGCGTCAGGATGTTCGTGATCCGCATGCGGTCGAAGCAGATCCGGCAACAACAGCAATGGTATCGATGGCGTTGCTGCGAAGTGGTACTACCCTGACAAAGGGAGAATATTCAACTCAACTGCGAAAAGCACTTAACTATCTTTTGGAGGCCACGGAAAATTCTCCGACTGAGAGTTATAACATCACCAGGCAAACCGGCACACAGATACAAACAAAGCTAGGCGCGAACATCGACGTAATTCTCACAGCGCAGTTCTTATCCAACGTGCTGGATTACGCTGGTCATGATGCGGCTCTTAAGCAAAGAATCCAAAAGAATCTTAACACCTGTGTTGCAAAGATTCAACGTGCCCAGGATAGCAACGGAAACATTGCTGGTGCTGGTTGGGCCGGTGTACTTCAATCCTCTTTTGCGGCTAATGCGTTGGAGTCAGCGCAAACAAAAGGTGCCGACGTAAATGAAGAAGCACTCGATCGTTTCCGCGAAGCTCAAAAAAGCAATTATGATGCGAAGACCGGAGATGTTAAAACGGATAAGGGAGCCGGGGTCATGCTTTATTCGGTCTCCGGCTCCGCTCGGGCCAGCGCTAAGGAAGCACGACGCGTCGAGGAAGAGGTTTCGAAAGCCAAACGCGACGGACGATTAGCTCAAAATGCGCCGGCATCCGCTGAAAATCTTCAAAAGATCGGCTTTGATAAGGATGATGCCATGAAGTATTCTACAGCCTATGAAGTCTATAATTCCGCCAAAGTTGCCGCTCAGCGTGAAGATGTAATGGATGGCTTCGGAAGCAATGGCGGCGAAGAATTCCTGAGCTACCTGCAAACAGGCGAGAGCATGGTGATCGGGAAAGACACTTCATGGAAAGAATGGTACGACAATATCAGTGGGCGCATGCTTAAGATCCAGAATAATGACGGCAGCTGGAACGGACATCATTGTATTACCAGTCCGGTGTTCTGTACCGCTACAAGTCTGCTTATTTTATCGATCAACAACGATATCGAAAAACTCACGGATATCGGAAGTCGGTAATATTATCTTTCCCTGACAATTATTCAGGCCAATCATTTCAAGCCGGGTCCCCGGAAAAATTTTCCGGAGGCTCTGCTTCAGTATGCATGGAAGTCATAACTTTCCAAAAGCACGACGTCGATGTGATATTTCGCACAACGACCTGCCTACCGAATAGTAGGGGTAACCAATCGTTGCCGGGACGTCCCCGTCCCTAAGAATTTACTTACTGTTTGCAATTCCCGTGTGAGTCGACGAAAAGCCCAGCGTATTCAACGCAAAAAAGCTTAACTTTTTCCAAAATTTTGGGCTTTCATGGGGAAATGGATATTAATGGGTGTGTTGTTTCTGGTTACATCACACGCATGGAGTCAGCCAAAAATTGGATTGACGTTGAGCGGCGGAGGGGCCAAGGGTCTTGCGCACATTGGTATACTAGAGGCAATCGATAGCGCGGGTCTGAGGGTCGACTTTATTACAGGAACGAGTGTGGGTAGCATCATGGGATCGCTGTATGCCGCCGGGTATTCGGGAAAGGAGATCGAAAAGATCGCGCGGGATATCGACTGGAACGTTCTTTTCTCCGGAAAACCTTCCATTCGCAACGTCAGCATCGACGAAAAAGCCGAGTTCGATAATTATGCTATTGAAGTTCCATTTGAGAATGGAAAGTTTAAAATAAAAACCGGGATCATTGAAGGGCAGGAGATCTGGCTAAAGTTTCAGGAATTGTTCCTTCCCGTTTATGACATTAAAGACTTTTCAAAATTCAGCATACCCTTCAAATGCATAGCAACGGATATCAGTACAGGCAAGGCAGTGGTGCTCGACCAGGGCGAACTCGTAACAGCTATCCGGGCAAGTATGGCCCTGCCATCCATCTTCACTCCCATTGATTACAAAGATACCAAACTTATCGATGGCGGCGTAGTACGAAATTTTCCCGTTAGTGATGTAAAGGCGATGGGCGCGGATTATATCATTGGCGTCAACCTTTCACAAGGTTTGCTGAAGGCCAAAGATCTTAACACCGCTATCGACATTCTCTATCAAATAGGTTTCTATAAAGATGCTGACGACTTTGAACAACAATTAAAGTTGTGTGACCTATTGATACAACCACGGGTTGAAAGATTCTCGGCCGCCAGCTTCAGCGGCGCAGATAGTATAATCGCTATCGGTAAGCAAACCGGTAACAAGTTCTATCCGACGTTTAAGAGACTTGCAGATTCACTTCGAGCAATCTACCCGGACTATGCACCCATCAAAAACCGGCTGCCACAAACAAAGACCGTCACTGTTGACAGCATTCGAATTTATGGATTGAAAAATACCACCCGGACATCGTTCAGGAACCGGCTTGCCCTGGAGTTGGGTAAAACTTATGATGGTGTTAAAGTCGCAGAAGCCATCCGCCGCGTTTATGGGTCCCGTAATTACAGCAGAATTGCGTACGAATGGCGACCTCAAACGACTCCAGGACACGCCATACTGGACTTTAATGTTGTTGAACGGCCCCTCACGCATTTCAAGGCTGGAATACATTATCATACCTTTAGCAATGTTGCACTGATCCTGGGTGGCGAAATAAAAAACTTTATCATTGACCGGTCAAAGTCGACGGCCAAAATAAATATCAGCGAAAACTTCCGGATATTACTTGAACAAAATACCGCATTTGGTAAGAAGGACGAAATCAACTTTATTGGATCCCTCTATTACGAAAGCTTCAAATTTCCCATCTATCAAGATTTCGAGCAGCTGTATTTGTACCGTTCCTATAATCCTCAAATAGATGTAAGGCTACAGCGCACCTTTGGATTCAGTTCAGCCTTGGGAATTGGAACAACACTTGAGAACTTCAAGATCAAGCCCAAGATTTCCGGTATAACTTCTTTTGAAGGTGCTAATACTTATTTCCACACCTATCTCTATTACAAACACAATACGCTTAACAAAAGGAATTTTTCCACCCGTGGATGGCGTATCGATGGCAAATTCGGAGTGATCTACAACCAGAACCCAACTGCGATCACCATACGCGATGGAACGGAGACTGTTAAAACCGACTCCCTGGATCTCGACTCTTATACTCAGTTCCACTTCAAGGTCGAAAATTTCACTCCATTGTCCAGAAAACTCACGTTTCTAACGCAGTTCAACACGGCGATCAATTTTAAGGGAGAAGATGCGTATTTCAATTTTTTCAATGTCGGTGGGATCAATGACTTTGTAAGAAATCAGATCCCTTTTGCCGGGTTGCCTGAATACGCCCTCAACACTAACAATGTAACCGTACTGATGCTGGGTCTGCAATATCAGATCACCCGCAGTTTTTACACAACGCTTCGGCTAAACGGAGCGGTCTACGATTACCTTCTTGACGATAAGAACGTTTCGTTTGATAACTTCCTTTCAGGTGCGGCACTTTCTGTTGGGTATGATTCCGGAATCGGACCGATTTCAATCTCAACAATGTACTGTGGACAATCAGATAAGCTGTATGGGTACGTAAATATCGGATTTCCATTCCGCTAGAGAGAGAAGATGAGTTACACTATACTTATGGACTTCTCAACTACTAACTACTAACTACTACTCCTAACTCCCTACTCTTCCCCATCCTCAAGCTCCTTAAGTATTTGTTTCACATCCTCCTCGGTCGTTGTCAAACGGGTTTTACAAAGCTTGATGAGGACGGTCGCGCGTTTTACTTTTTCTGAAAGCTCATCCACTGAGATCTGACCGTTCTCAATCTCCTCAACAATGGCCTGGAGCTCCTCGAATGCCTGCGTATAGGTGATTTTCTCGTTCATGTGGTTTCGTTCCTTTTTGTGCTTACTACTTCGCTGATAATCGTTCCATCAAGGGTGATCGTTGTTGTTTTGTCACCCGGCTTGATATCGCTCAGGCTTTTTATCGCCTTCCCATCCTTTAGTGTAATGCTAAATCCTCTTCTGATAATATTGATGGGGTCCATCAGGTTTATACTTTTCTCAACATTCGCCAACTCGATGACTTTGTTCTTTTGAAAGGAGATTGTGCTTTTCAATACACGATTCTTATAGTCTATCCACAGCTGACTTTTATTCTGGAAGTAATACGTAAGATGTTGAGATGCGGAACGTGCTAGAGCTTTTATCTCGTGGCGGTTGTGGATCAAAAGCTGATTTGTAACAGACTTAAAAAGTCGCGCAGAGCTGAGTAATCCCGCTCTTTCATCGGCCAATATGCCGGTAGTAGATGAAACCAGTGTTTCCTGCATTTGTTGAAGTGGCACTGAAAAATTGTGGAACGCCTGAATAAGGAAATCGGCGAGCTCTGTTGGGGTGATTGCATTCCTGAAGGAGACCATCTCGGCAACGGTTTCGTTGGTAGAGTGCCCAATGCCCGTCAATACGGGAATGGGAAACTGGCAGATTTCCTTTGCTAATAAATAATGGTTATAAGACGATAGCCCCACATCTCCCCCGCCACCTCTCACGATGGCGACTACATCAAAATGGTGTTTCACCTTTCGAATCCTTCTCAATTGATAGAGTATGGAATCCACGGACCGGTCGCCCTGCAATAATGCGGGGAATAAAAAACAAAAGAAGCGGTATCCCCAGGTATTATTCGAAATGATCTTTAAAAAATCAGCGTAGCCTTTGCTGGTCTCCACCGATATCACTGCTATACGTTGAGGAAGAAGCGGCATTGAAAGATCTTTGTTTGAATGAAATACCCCTTCCCTTCTCAGTTTCTCGATCGTTTCCAATTTCTCCCGCTCAAGCTCTCCCAATGAAAATACCGGATCAATGTCAATGATTCGTAAACTTAAACCATGAACGGGATCAAAGTTCACCGTTGCATTGAACAGGATGTTGATACCATCCTTTAACGGCTCTTTCAATGTGTTGAGAAAATTTGCGTTGATCCTCAAATAGTCGTCTCTCCACAAATTGGTCTTCATTTGAGCTACCACCTTGCCATCGATCTTTTCAACCAATTCAGGATAACAATGTCCTGAATAAGAATAGTGGTTAAGTTTGTTCATCTCAGCCTTTACCCAAAACGACCGTTGATACCTCTCCTGAATAGTCTTTTTTATGCTGAGCGTGACTTCAAGCAATGAAAATACCTTTTTATCATTTATCACTTCTGACACAGCCCTGGGATTAAATTACTTGATGTGAGCAATGTCGCTCACTTTAGATACACCGTTCTCGTTAAACGCCTCAATGGCAAAATAATATTCTACTCCTTTTGAAAGTGCCCGTATCTCAAAGACATTGGGTTGGTCGGCAAACAATTGATACGTTTGATATAGCTTGTCCTTGGATATGCCCCACAAGATGTTATAGCCGACAGCGCCCGGGACTTTCTCCCAACTCGCAAAGGCATTCCGGGGATCAACATCGCGTTTAACCGAAAATTTTCCCGGCGTCTTTGGGGGCGGGCCGTAGCCATTTCCAAAAACCCTGATATCGCTAATGGCAAGTTTAGGTGATGCGACATATACGTGCTCATACTTTATATAACGGGTGCGAACGGATTGCTGCAATTCAACATAAGCATTGGGACGGTCGCGCTTCCTTTCCTTTGTGAGATCTCTTAAAATCTCCCACTGTTTTCCGTCCAGGGAGTGATAGATCTTGAACTGCGTGTAAACGCGCGCTGGGTCGTTATCGAAAATATCTGACTTGTAGTCAGTATAGTTAACCTGCAGGGCTTTTACTTCGTGCTCCTTCTGGAGGTCGATAGTTACCCACTCACCAGCTTTGTGTTGATTGGCAACCCAAAACGTACGAGGATTTTCATCCGTTACATTGCTCACTTTAAAAGTATCGAGACTCGAAGAAGCAGTTGCGGGCTTCAAATATGAAAGCAACATCCATCCTGTAAAGAGCTCGTCTTTGTTTTCCCACTTGTTCTTCGGCAATCGATGGGGAAGGTCTCCAAACCGGGTGTTTGAAAACATCTGGCCATCTTTATCGAATCCCGCCGGGAACATGGCTATACGCCGCTCGAAGTTCCAGTTCACTGCAATCCATGGCGTACCTGTGTTCCAGTAGTTACCATAATTATCTTTAAATGTATTTCCGTGACCAGCCCCTGTAACAAATCCGCCTGGTTTATAAGACACGGGATTATATGGCGCGTACTCGAAAGGGCCCAGAGGATGATCGGCAACATAGGTTCCGTTTGCATAAACGTTGTATTCGGTTCCGGGAGCGCCATACTGCAAATAGTATTTGCCATTATGCTTCGTCATCCAGGCACCCTCCATGAAAGGCTTGATGCTGCTGCGGTGATCACGTCCGAATCTCTCCCACCCGTGCTCTTCCGGTTGAAGGTACAGCATTGGTTTGTACGGACCTTTATATGACAATCTCTTGTGCTTGTCCAACTCGCTGCCGTAGAGTGGGTAGACGTTGGAAGATCCCCAGTACATGTACCATTTGTTCAGTTCTTCATCATAGAACAACGCCGGGTCCCAGGGTCCGACTTCATTTGGCAGCCTCGGCAGCCATCGATTATAAAAAAGAAGGTTTCCTTTTTCCGGCTCAAGTGAATAAAATATAGGACGCTGTTCGAACGTGGATTGAAACAAATACAAGGTGTCTTTGACGGACATAGCAGCCGGAGCACACATATCCTCCATCGGCCATTTGTTGGGAATGATATAGGTCCAGTTAAGAAGATCTTTCGAATGCCAGTATCCCCCAGAAATGGTCACGAACAGAAAGTATTCACCTTTGTGATTTACAATAACCGGGTCGGCCCCGGAACGGTAAGAAATGCTGTCGTTTAATTGTTCATAATTGTACTTGTAGTCGATATCCATAGGGTTACAGTACGTCGTCTGTCCAATAGACGTCTGTACAAGGGCGAGGACGAAATAAACTAACAGACAAGATCGCAAGAATATCAGATGTCTCATGCTTTTCACTTATTTGTGAAGGTAGAAATTTTTACAAACTGGAGCCCGCAGATTCAGATCCTTGGCAGGAGGATTTTTTTGCCTTTTTTCCGGACATTTATGCTCAACTTTGAACACTTCTTGGAATGCTGCCAGCGATTTCCATTCATTAAAGCAACCTTTTTCGAAAAGCATGATCTTTGTGTAACGTTTCGAACTTTGTTGAGTTCATTTCATAAACCTGCTCATTATGATCAAAAACTATCTGAAAATTGCTTTTCGTGCCATCCTTCGCGACAAGCTTAGTTCCTTCATAAATAT
>DASVBA010000595.1:0-7662 GCA_036376095.1 Chryseolinea sp. | reverse complement strand
ACGGACTCCCAATAGGAAATTGTAATAAACTCCGTTTCATTGTCCCGATCCTCACGAAACATCTGAGCACCCAGCGCTTTCTTAACCAGAGGCAGGAAGCCCACCTCATAAAGATATTCGGAATACTCCTCCGCCTTGTCTTTGGTGGTCCGGCCTTTCCAGATACGGGCGATTGTGGGTTTCATTTTATTAATAGACGCCATATATCAGTAACATAAATGATACTATCGTCGTTTCGAATGGAACTGGAAAATTCCAGGATCACCTTTCCGATTTGTCTTCCAGAGCGGTTGCTTCCCATTAGAAGGCTGCGCACTCACAATGGGTTTTTCAACCTGGGTAAACAACGGTGATCCCATACGCGAAGGATCCATTGGATCATTGGGCGATCACGATCAACAACCGGTCCTCACCAGGCGGTTCCGTCGTAGCAGAATGTGAATGTCAGCCTTTCTAATTGTCATCCACAGCTTCAGAGAAATCATTTTCATACACAACGGCCCCGTCCAGCCCTTTCAATTCGATATAATCAATTTCAGGTAATCCATTTGAAATGAACGCCATGCCCGTGATGTATCCCACATCTTTGTGGTAGGACGTTTCCAGGACGACCTTTCCATTGAACGATACGGTGACTTTCCTGTCTTTAACAACCCATTCCACATCCACCCATTCCGTGAGATCATAACCCAACGCAGAAAGATCATTGTTCTTTCCGCTTAGGAAGTTTTCACCAAACTCCGCCATGGCTTCGCTGACGCAACCCTTTGACGTGCTTTGAAAAAAATTAAAATAGCGTTGGGTCCAGACTTCAACCATCAACGTGGGACAATAATTATTTCTCACTTCACGCATCCGGACCCGTGTCTTAAAGATGTAATTGTCACTATGGACCTCCATCTCGGGCGGGAACAGGGCATAGACATATTTCCTTTCTTTCGCCTTGTCGATGTGGTTGGCCGAAAGATCATTTTCATCGAGTGTCAGTACACCGTTCCTTACCAGCGGTAGGGTCGGTTTTATGTATTCGGGATTGCTTTTCGGATCAGAATCATTGGCGAATAAAAACCATCCATCCGACGGAATGCTGATGTCCACGGTTTTAATGATGGAGTCATTGGCAATAAGTTTTGCCAGGTGATAACCGGGTTCATAGTAGATATCTGTGAGTGTATACTTGTTCTTGTAGATCCTCACGCGACGGTTAACATCCCATGACTGCTGGATAAAAAAACTGTCAGCTTTTACGTCATCGATGTTATAATGAAAAATGACGGTGTTTGGAATGTCATTGCCGGTAGTTTTTTCCGCCGAAAAAGACGCTTTGTCAAAGTTGCCTGGGGAGTTGCCCGGAGCATAACGGATGAATAACACGGCAATCACAACGCAGATCACTCCAACGGATACCACCGTGATCCTTTTGATCCTAGACCGTGGCGTTACATTTTCCGTCTGAACCTTAACCTCATTGCGGATCGGTTCTTTGGTAATTGTCGAAACACTCTTCTTTCTAATGGATAACTTGAAATCCTGCCAGCTCTTATGTCCGAGGTAGGTTGAAATGGCATTTAACGTTGCTGTTTGTGGGATCCGGGTAAACTCACCATGCAGCAATCGCTTCAAGGTGGAAACACTTATCAGGATCGTCGTTTTCGCCTCGATGGTGCTGCTGATGTGTTCGTAGTCGCGCTGAGTGAGTTTTGACACATCATCGTACCCATTGAGTTTGAAGATCTCTGTCAGACATTCCCTAACCAGGTCGTGTTCATTTTTGATGGGGTTGACCTCATCCATCATGGTTGCGTTATACTTTAACTACGATATAATCCAGTTTAAAAGTGGGCCATTACCTTCCAAAAGCCGTTCAAAACCTATTTAAAGTGCTGAATTTAATCTTATTTTTTCGATTGTCCCCCCGGATACTCTTGAGATGATAATCTATCTGTCGGCGGCAAGCTCATAACTTTCAAAGCGTGCTTATTTGAAGCAATCCCTGACGGATTTTGCGCCTTTATTTTCCAGTTGGAATTGCGACCTTGGCTGATTATCATCAATATGAATAGCTCTCCGAAGTATTTAAGCATCGCGTTTTCTGTTTGTGTGGCTGGCGCCTGCAATAACCAGAACCGTCTCGAAATCCCTGAACCGGTAAAACCCGAGATCATTCGGAAAACATCATCTGCTTTTCGGTCGCCTGAAGAGACCATGGCGTCGATCAATTTGCCCGAAGGTTATAAGTTAGAGTTGGTTGCCAGTGAGGATATGTTAAATGAACCCGTCGCTATTGCATGGGACGGAAACGGAAAAATGTACGTGGCGCAGATGTGTACCTATATGCAGGACGTCGACGGCACGGGCACAAATGAACCGTTAGGAAAAATACTTTTGCTGGAAGACACAGATAACGATGGGAAGATGGACAAAAGAACCGTTTATATAGATAGTCTCATTTTGCCCCGGATGATTCTTCCGCTAGACGATCGCCTGCTGGTAAATGAAACGTATACGTATGATTTGTGGAGTTATAAGGATACTGACGGTGATGGCGTTGCCGACGAGAAAAAGTTATTGTACCACGATGATCAAGCAGACACCAGAAACCTTGAGCACCAGGCCAGCGGATTGATCTGGAACGTTGACAACTGGATCTACAATTCAAGGAATCCTGTACGTTTTCAGTTCAAGGATGATAAAATGTTGGTCGATTCCCTATTAGATGCACCTCAGGGACAATGGGGACTCACACATGATGACTTCGGTCGGTTATACTATTCTAGCGCAGGAGGCGAAGTGGCTGCCCTTGGTTTTCAGCAAAATCCCAAGTACGGTTCTTTCGAGCTGGACGATCAGCTCATGGATGACTTTGATGCTACGTGGCCGATCATCGCCACGCCGGATGTTCAGGGGGGATACCAAAGACTTCGGGCTGACAGCACGCTCAATCATTTCACTGCAAGTTGTGGCCAGGTTATTTTCCAGGGTGATCACCTTCCTGAAGATATGCGGGGAGATCTGTTTATCTGCGAGCCTGTCGGCAGACTTATCCGAAGAGCAAAAGTAATTAACCGCGACGGACAGATCTTTCTAAAGAGTGCATACCATCAGAAGGAATTCCTCGCGTCCAGTGACATGAATTTCCGTCCCGTAAATATGGCTACAGGACCTGATGGTTGCCTATATATAGTTGACATGTACCGTGGTATCATCCAGGAAAGCAACTGGACCCGTGAGGGAAGCTTTCTTCGTCCGGTTATAAAGAGAGAGAAGCTGGATAAAAACATTGGAAGAGGTCGAATTTACCGGCTGGTTTACGAAGGTGAGCAACGTGGACCTCGTCCCCAAATGTTGGACGAAACATCCGAAGAATTGGTGAAACACCTCGCACATCCCAATGGATGGTGGAGGAGTACCGCGCAAAAGTTGATAGTGATCAGAGGGGATAAGTCCGTGGTAGGGGAGTTGGAAAAGATGGCGACGGGTGACTATTCGTGGCTTGAAAGGCTTTTTTCGTCCAATGAATTCACATCATCGCCTTTGTCCCGAATACACGCATTATGGACGTTGAGGGGATTGGATGCATTGGATAAGGATATTTTATTTAAAGCGCTGAAAGATCAAGACCCTCAGGTTAGAAAAACTGCGGTATGGCTGAGCGAGGATTATCTTAAGAACCAGGATGCAGAAATCATTAAAGCCTTACAAGAAATGAAAGAGGATATCAGCGCAGATGTGCGCATTCAGCTGGTGTTGTCTTTGCGTTACAGCAAATTGAAAGAGGCCCGTGCGCTTATTGAGGAAGTCAGGGAACGCAATGCCGGGAACAAACTTCTGCAGGCGTTGGCGTCCACCAGCCTGAACGTTGGAAACGAACCGGATTTCATAAAAAAGTTAAAGACCGAAATCGCAGGCAAGTCACCCTATTCGCGCGAATTAATTACTAAAGGAGCTGTGGCCTTCAGACAGGTTTGTGCTACCTGTCACGGACTTGATGGCAAAGGAGTACTCAATAAAGAACGCAAAATGCTGGCGCCGCCACTTCAGGGTTCCAAACGCGTAGCGAGTAACGACCGGGAACTTGTGATCAGGGTTTTGCTACACGGACTTTCCGGCCCTGTTGACGGTAAGTTATATCCCGATGTCATGCCTCCTATGGAGGCCAATGATGATGAATGGATTGCCTCGGTACTGAGTTACGTTCGTTATTCGTTTGGCGACGATGCTTCAACGGTAAGAGACGATCACGTGAAGGATGTGCGTGATAAAACAGCGGGAAGAAAAAAATACTGGACGCTTAACGAATTGCAGAGCCTCGAAAAGAAGTAGTAAGAAAGAGAGTTTTTCAGTTACCGCACTACCGAGTTACCTGGCCTGGCTACCTGGTTAGCTGGCTAATCCCCAACCGCTCATGCCACTGTGGTAACACGTTATTACAGATGTCATCCAGCGATTGTTTTTGTGAGGCGGTCAAAGGAGCCTTTGCCGTCCTTGCGAGCGGCTCAATAGCGACGCCGCGCTTTTGCAGCAAGTACTTTGCGCTGACCGGGTAACCTTGGCCGATGATTGCGTCAGTACGGGTCAACTCGGATTGTATCCACTTCACATCTTCTTGTCTGTCGGGGTTGTTAGCGTGCTCACACATCCATGCGAAAATTTCCGGATAGAAATTTCCGGCAATGGTAGAAAGACCTTTTGCGCCCATTTGTAAAGAATACATCGCATTAGGTGTGTGTGCATCGTAGAATTCCAGCTTGCTGTTTTTAGCCAGATCGATCTTCACCTTGATTTTGCCCAGGTCGAGCGTCGTATCCTTATGATAAATCAAACGGTTCGTTGACAACAAAAACCGAAACACTTCGGGAGTTATAATTCTTTTGTACGGTGACGGACATTCATAGGTACCCATGGGAATGGTGCCGGTGAGAGACAAGAATTTTTCCAGGTTATTGATAAGGGTGATGTCATCCTCTTCTTTGGCGGCAAAATGACTTGTGATAAGTATTACAGCGTTTACCCCGGTGTCATACATTTTCCGCGCAAATTCGGCGCGTTCCTCGTTTGTTGTCCCGAACGAGCCGGTGGCCACTACAGGGAAGGCGCCATTCACTTGTTTAACAACGTGCCGCGCCAACGCAAGACGTTCTTCAGCATCCAGTTGGTACATCTCACTGCTAAGGCAGTTTGCAAATAATCCTTTTGCGCCAGAGGCCAAATAAAAATCTACAAGCTTTGATAAGACGCTAAAGTCAATTTTTAGATTTGAGCTGAATGGCGTAATCATGACCGGCACAAATTTTCTCTCGTTGCTTTTCAAAGTAGCCATGAGTGTTTGCAGTTCTTCTGAGCTATGCGTTGATGAGAAGACGTGTTGTTCAGCACCCGTCATCGCGGTGAGGGACAGTGTTCCCAGGGCAAACTTGGTTAAAAAAGTACGCCGCGATTTATTAAAAGGTTCTTGCATGGACGTGGATTTGATCAGACGAAGGTATAATGGTTAATTATATAATTGCGTCAGATCCTGTTCCCTTTGATGCGTTGCCAGAAACTTAATCCGCAATTTGAGGAAACCTAGATGCAAATTGCCACCCATTGTTTTTTCGCTGGACAGTTTTAGAACGCAGTTAAAGACTGAAACAAATAATAGGGCTCATAAAATAACGTTAAACTCATGTGACGCCGACTTCACAAGACTGCCAATACAGAATAAAGTTTGGTAACAATGGTTCAATTGTTGTTGTTATATTTTACGTATAAAAGTTAAGAATTCGGACTGTTCATAACTTGATTGAATAAGTTTTTGAGCGGAATTGATTTTGCGTGGTTAGATTTTTAAAACTTAAATTAAGTATCATGGAACGACAAGGACATCACATCTTTGCGAACCTTTTTAGTTCAAAGGCCAGTAGTGAGCAAGCGGAGACTTCCAAGGAAGTTTTTACAACATCGTCAGCACAGCCCCATGTTTTGCGGGAAAAAATGAAAGAAAGAGAATTAACTCATGGTGAAACCGTAAAAGCAAACCTTTCGCCGGTACGTCTTGAAGCGGCTGCGGGTAAAATGGCATTGTATTTTTGCCCGATGCAGACGATTGACATCGCTGAAACCATAACTCCCGGAGATGGCGGCGATATTCCGGCAAGCGTTGTAGTAGAAGGACTCATGCTTCCACCGGGATTCAAGTCAGGATTGTATACCATTAAAAATGTAAAGTTGAGTTCTAATGGAACCATCCAGGTTATTGCTACTGCAGAGACGACCTGGGAAAGTGTAGTTTAGCCTGAAACGTTATCTGTTTAGGGTTCTCCTTTCCGTCTGTGACTACTCGCAATGACGGAAAGGAGAATTGGCCCGCCCGCGATAACGTGGTGAAAATTCTCCTCACTTACATGGCCAGCATTACAGCAACGTAGTGACACACGGCGGCTGCAAGGACGAAAATATGCCAAACTGCATGGGTATACAGGTATTTGTCCCATACATAAAACACAACGCCAATAGTATATAATGCCCCTCCGATGCAAAGTAAGAGGATCACCGGAAGGGGCAGGTAATCAAAAAATGTTCGTCCACCTACGACCATTATCCAGCCCATGAGCAGGTAGATGACAATGGAGACAATTTCAAACCTGCCTTCAAAGCGGATCTTGAAAAAAATGCCCACAACCGTCAGTCCCCACAGTATTGAAAGCAGCGTGATCCCGAATGCATCATTCATATACACCAGCAGGAAGGGCGTATACGTTCCTGCGATGAGAAAGAAGATGCTTATATGATCCAATACAATGAACACCCGCTTTATAACGCGTTCCTGGGCTAAGTGAAATATTGTGGAGCTGGTGAATAGCATTAAGAAACAAAAACCATAGATCCCCGATCCAACAATTGCTGGGATATTATCGTGAGCGGTTGCCAATCCAGTTAATACCGGTAGCGCGCTGATCCCGAAAAGTACGCCCATACCGTGGATCAGTCCATTTACAATTTCCTGCTTGCGATTATACCCATCCATTTGACTTGATTTTTTTAACGATGTGTTGCCAACGAGTGTCTGAAGCAACGCCGGCGTTCGATTAAGCTTTTCTGATATGCGCGAGGCCAAAATTTTCCCGAATTCCTATCAAATGCCGGCAATTTCACACCTCCGGTTTTTTACCGTCCTTTGTTTGGTTATTTTTGCCTCGCCATTCTTAAGGGAATTTAAACTAAAAAGAGTGCCAGAAGGGCGTTCTTTGTCAATGGCTCCGTTTTTCAATGCCCACTTGACCGTACTGAAGGGTAATTTCCGGATTTTTACGACAACGAAGAATACAATTCAGCGGTGGTCGTTCGGCCGGGGTAGAATTTGTCTGAGAAGTTTGGCGGAGTATTATGGTTCCGTAGTACAATGGATAGTATTTCAGATTCCGATTCTGAAGATGTAGGTTCGATTCCTACCGGGACTACGATAAAGCAGACCCTAAAGCAGTCGGCCTCGTTTGTTAGTGACGAGGAGCTACTTTAGGGTCGATTTTTTTTTAGGGGCGTCAAGGGTCGCTTTATCGTGGTGAAGCGATCGACGCAGGAGATCTGCTTCACCAGTGATTGATTCCCTTGGCCGCCGTAGCGTCTCGCGAAGGAGGCCGATTCTGAAGATGTAGGTTCCCTGCCCGCTGAACATCCAAAAGT